>NZ_CP041239.1:300000-436172 GCF_013488225.1 Sinorhizobium mexicanum
TCCGTGTCACCCGCTTCGATCAGTGCGATCGACGCATCGGTATGTTCGGCGAGATAACTCGCCACGACGCAGCCGGCCGCGCCCGCGCCAACAATGACAATATCGTAGGCTTCCGTGGACATCAATGTCTTCCTCATTCGTGCCATTTGTATCGTCCGGCGCAGCGCTATCGCGGTGCCGCGCTGAGATTGATTGGACCATGCTTTGCAGAGTGGCCTTGCAACGTCGGCGTGTAAAATCACCTCTCGCCATAGAGTCGATAGACGATCGTTATTGCCGTTCGCCGCTTGGGCGCGATGCCGTAGCGAGGAGTGCCACGACCCACCTCGAAACCGACGTTATTGTTCTGCAGAGAAGTCTAAGCCGCGTTCAGACACGGCAACGGCAACATTGGCGCTGCTTCCGCAGAATCCGGTTTCGCCGGATGGCCTCGCTGTGCGCCAGCTTTGCCGCTTAGGCCACCATGCGCACCGCCATCTCCTTTCCAGACTCTCGGGGCGTGACGAGGAGATTATCGAGCATGCCCTTTCCGTTGCCGGACTCCCACACCTCGCCGACCAGGACCTCTCCCGTCTGTCTGGTGGCCAGCGTCAGAGGGCTTCGATTCCGATGGCGCTCGCGCAGGAAACTCCGCTTCTGCGTCTCGACGAGCCGACGACATATCTCGCTATCGTCCACCAGGGGAAGTGCTTGAGATTCTGAGATCACTCAACAGGGATCAGGGGCGCACCATCGTGATGGTGATCCACGATCCAAATCACACGGCCCCCTATGTGTATGATATCATTTTCGTCATCGACGGCGGCATGCACGCGGCGGGTTCGCCGGCGGACCTCCTGCGCCCAGCATTGATCAGGACAATATTCGGCGTGGATTCGATGGTAATTCCCCATGATGTAGATGGGAGCCCGCTATGCGTTCCGCTCGTCGCGCGCCGAGAAGATTAGGATCGCGAAATCAGCCGGTATGGGTAGAAAGAGAAAGGGTCGCGGATGCGGGCCTTTAGCTAAACTTAGATGCTGGTCTCGTTGCTTCCGGTGCGGCGGTTAGAGGATGCCCCGCAGGGGGTAAACCAAAAGAACTAAAACGAACCTGGAGCTTGTCGCCATCAAAACGGCTTGACCACCACGAGGATGACGATGACGATCATCAGAAGCGTCGGTGCTTCGTTCATGAAGCGCCAATAGCGTGCGGAGTGCCGGTTTCCATCGCGCGCAAAGACCCGCACCGCACGGCCGAAAAATATATGCACTGCCGTCAACGCAACGACCAGCCCAATCTTTGCATGAAGCCAACCACCCTGAAATCCATGGACGGACCATGCCAGATAGAGCCCGAAAATCCACGTGAGCATCATCGCCGGATTCATGATGATCCGGAGAAGGCGGTGCTCCATCACTTTGAAAGTCTCCGACTGCACCGAGCCGGGCTCCGCGTCCGCATGGTAGATGAAGAGGCGCGGCAAATAGAAAAGGCCCGCCATCCATGAAATGACGGCGACGATGTGTAACGCCTTGATCCAGAGGTAGAGATTGTCTGGCCGCCAGACGAACAAGCCGGCAGCCAAAAGGACGAAGAACACCATAGCCAAGTGCGCGCGCTTGCCCGCGTAGCTGCTCGCGCTGGTATCGGTCTGCTTCTCCATAGCGCTTATCCTCTCCAGCCATGGACGCGCTCGACCAGCGCCTTCACACGATCGGGATCCGCCTGAGGGGTGATGCCGTGCCCAAGATTGAAGATAAGCGGTCCGTTTCCGAGCGTCTGCAGAATGTCATCAATACCGTCATCGAGCGCCCTTCCGCCAGCGACAACGCGCATCGGATCTAGGTTGCCCTGCACGGGCCCCTCCTTCTGCAATTCCGCCGCAAATCGCAAAGGTACTGACCAGTCCAGCCCGATCGCGTCTGCCTGGGTGTTCCGCCTGTAATCTTTTAGCAGGTATCCGGCACCCTTCGCGAAAGCGATTATGCGCGCCTCAGGCCGCCTTGACTTTACCGACGCAATCATCCGCGCGACTGGCTTGACCGCGAAGGCTTCGAATTCCTTCTCTCCGAGCACGCCCGCCCATGAATCGAATATCTGCAAGGCGTCCGCTCCCGCATCGATCTGCGCGACGAGATACTCCGCCGAGATATCGGCGAGAAACATAAGAAGATGCTCAAAGGTTTCCGGGTGCTTGTAAGCAAAAAGGCGGGCTGGGGCCTGATCCGCCGTGCCCTGGCCGGCGATCATATAGGTCGCCACTGTCCATGGAGCGCCGCAGAAGCCAAGCAGCGTCGTCTCCTTTGGAAGCTCGATGCGAAGACGCCGCACGGCTTCGAAAACCGGCCTGAGATGAGTGAGCACCCCCGCTCCATTGAGTAAGCGGATACCGTCTTCATCGATCGCGTCCATCTGCGGCCCATGCCCTTCGAGGAAGTGCACGTTACGGCCGAGAGCATCCGGAATGACCAGAATATCGGAGAAGAGAATGGCCGCATCAAAGCCGTAGCGTCGGATGGGCTGCAACGTCACCTCAACAGCATGGTCCGGCGAGTAACAGAGATCGAGGAAGCTCGCGAGCTTGGACCGCGTTTCGCGATATTCCGGAAGATATCGACCTGCCTGTCTCATCAGCCACAACGGAGGCGGGACGATGGTTTCCCCGTTGAGAACCCTCATGATCTTTTGGCGCGTATCGCTCAATCGCATCGTCCCTGCATAAAACTAACGATATTTTAGATGGTGTTCGATTCTTAAAATCGGTTTTTATAACGGACTAAAATTCATCCCCGGCCAACCCATTTGTCGCGCCTTGCTCACAGCCGCGGCAGGAGAAACCTACAGTCTCCGAGAATTGTGGTAACGGAAGAAATATGTCGAATATCTTCAGCGGGTTATGGATCTATCCGTCTTCCGCGGATTGCTATCGTCATCAAGGAATAGAGCGGCCTGAATCTCGTCGGCTTCAGGCCGCGTCATATACCCAGTGTCAGCGTAATACCGTCGTGCGACACCCAGTGACACATCATCGACGTCATGCCCGCTTATCGGTTCAGGGGCGGATAGCCGTGCGTGTAGATCCAGTCCGACTCTTGCGCCGGCACGTGACAGGACTGGCAGTCCGTCTTGTAGTCGGTGGATGTGGTCTTCTGGGGATCAGTTGCGTCGAACCAGGCCCAACCCCAGCCGTCGCCCCAAAGCTTGTTTTCCGGAAATCGGCCGACGCTGTCTTTCACCATGACGAACCAGCCGGCCAGGGTGCCGGCACTGCTTACGGTTCCGGTTGTCATATCCTGGGTAGTCGCATGGAACACTTCCTTCACGAGAACGGCGCCGTCGGGAAAGTGACCGTCCTTGCGATATGCGGCGATGGTTCCGGGCGAGGCATAGACCACGTGCAGATCCTTTGACCCCGGACCGTCTTCTTTCGCCACTGCCCAGCTGCCCAGCATCTGATAGGCGGTCCGATAGTCGGAAGGCACCTGCAGATTTCCCTTGTCGTCGACAACGGCTGCAGTCGTTCCTTCGTACTGTGGCCGCTTATCCATCTGTCCGTAGGCAGTGACGGCGCCGATCACGGACAATCCCGCCAGGGCGACGCCCAAGGCACCGACGATTCTCATGGCACTGTTCCCTATGTTGGCGAACCGGTAGCGTTCGTTGACCATTTCAGTCGTCCAGCAGCGGGTAGAATTGGGTCCAGACGTCGTCCTTCTTGGCGCTCGCGATGTGGCAGAAGGCGCACTCTGATTTGGGCTGCAGCTTGGCCGTCGCTGCCTTCGGCTCGTGGTGGTTGAAGTTGTAGTAACCCCAGCCGCCGGTGTCGGCATAGCGCTTGGTGTCCTTGACCGTGACGTCGGCGCCGTTCAGCTTTCCGGGGAAGAAGCCTCGCCCGGAGGGCTCGGTGCGCGATCCATCCGGGTTCTCGGCCGGAAGCGTCAGCTGCAGTTCCTTGAAGAAGATCGTTCCTTCCGGGAACTCACCGGTCTTCTTGTAGATTTCGTATGAGCCCGGCTCGATGTAGACGTTGTGAAATTCAGGAAAATTGGCCTTGCCGCCGTTGAGCGCATTGGGAGTGAGCGGCGAGCCGACGAACACCCACTTGTTGTAATCCTTCGGCAGGATCAGATCGCCCGATTCGGTGTACTCGGGCAGATAGCGCTTCTTCGTCGTCGCGCTGCCGTCATTGGACTCGGACTGGGCGAATGCGGCCGTTACAGCAACCGCGCTGGAAACCGCTCCGGCGATCAGTAGGGCAATACGCATACCTTTTTTCTCCACAAACATTGAATGTTATCCGTCCCGGGTTGCTCTCGGCGTTACTTGACGAGATCTGCAACACAGGCACTCAGTTGTCGCAGCACGGGGCGACGTTTTCCAATAACTGGCATTCATAGGTTTCATAGCGCCGGGGAATACTGCTGCGACGGTCCTCACGTATCCTCGTCACCGGCGGCCCGAGCGGGCGGCAGGGGTGACGACATCTGTCCTTCGTGTTTTCTCCATCGGTCGAGCGGCAGACGATGGTGCCGCAGTCCCGATGTCATCTTGCCGGACGCGAGCCGGCGTGCGTGAGGTTTGCGCGGAAGCAATCGATGGCCCATTTAGACGATTCGACGCGACTGCCCGAGTGCTCCTCGCGAATATGGAAGCCGTTGGGAATGGCTTCCTGAAATAGGAGCACGTGCGAGATCAGACCGACCGAGCGGTTCTGACTGACGAGCGAATTGAACGCCTGAAGCACCTGATCGAGCGCGCCGGCGCCGTTGCCGTGTCGAGGCTCCCGAAGCCCTCGTCGATGAAGATGGTGTCTAGCCGCACTTTGCCGTTTGCGTTTTCGACCACGTCGGCGAGGCGGAGCGCGAGCGCAATGGCTGCAATAATACCTTCGCCGCCTGACAGGATTCCATTTGCCTGTGCGTATCGACGAGCGGAGCTCGTTTGTACACGGGGAGCTTTCGGATCCGCTGCCGACCGACGAGGATTGGCAAACTCGTGCGGCGGCCGAAGGCTGGGCTTTCTGGGAGCAGGCCGCGGTCCTGTGGAAGGAGTACAGTTTTACGGGCGAGGCGTTGAAGGTCACGACGGGCAAGGCGTTGGAGTTTTATCTGCTTCGACGTTGGCGCATCGGCGAAGAGAACTCGCGCTTGGACGTCCATGAGATCGATTACGAAACTCGGGACAGCGGCGATAGCGTCGAGAGCTAGTCCGACGACTTACGCGGTCATGGCACTAGCGACTGGGATCGCATGAGTTGCGATGGGGTCGTCGGTTCGATTCTGTTCGAGGCCGCGATTTACAGGGTTTCACCATTGCCACCCATGAGGAAGGGAAGAATTGGATGCACCTGGTTGCCAAAAAACCATATTTGCTTCACCTAGATGGCCACTGGCATATGAATTGGATCAACACTGTATGCGCATACCATACCTTTTTCTCGGTGCATTCCTTGCAATCGTCCAGTCCGCATATGCTGAGGTCGCCTCACCGCCTGTTTTGGAACCGCTAAAGCAACAGGCACAAGCCGCTCAGTTGAGTGCAAAATTTCTCACGCGTTTCAGCTACAGGCCCGTTCCACTCGACGACGCCTTGTCGGCCAGGATCATGGATCGGTTCATCAAATCACTCGATCCGGACCGCGTGCTCTTCCTGCAAGCGGACATCGACAGGTTCATGTCTGACCGCAGCGAGATCGACGACGCCATCAAACGGAGGGACTTGAAGATCCCGTTCGTCATCTTCAACGGGTATGGGAAGCGCGTTGTCGACCGCATGAACTACGCGCGCGGCTTGCTGAAAGAGGACTTCGATTTCGGTGCGCAGGAAGACTATCCCGTGCTGCGCGATAAAGCGCCTTGGCCGCAGTCGCAAGCCGAGAGCGATGAGCTTTGGCGCAAGCGCGTGAAAAACGACTGGTTGCGGTTGAAACTGGGCGGCAAGACCGACGCGGCCATTCGCGAAACCCTCGACAAACGATATGCAAACGCTCTGGAGCGGGCTTACAAGTATAAAAGCGATGACGTTTTCCAGGCGTTCATGAACGCCTACACAACGTCGGTCGACCCGCACACGGACTACTTCGGCGCGACCGCCTCGGCCGATTTCAATATCGCGATGAAGCTTTCGCTGGTCGGTATCGGCGCGGTCCTGCAGGAACGTGACGACTACACGACGGTCCGTGAGCTCGTGCCTGGCGGCCCGGCGCAGTTGTCCGGCAAGCTCTCGGTCGGAGACCGCATTACCGGCGTTGGGCAGGGCAAGCATGGGGTGATCAAAGAAGTGGTCGGCACGCGCGTTGACGAAGTCGTGCAAATGATACGAGGGAAAAAAGGGTCCGTCGTGCGCTTGGACATCCTGCCGGCGGATGCCGGAGCAGATGCCACCCATCGCGTTGTCACCCTGGTGCGCGATAAAATCAGCCTAGAAAAGCAGGCTGCCCAGAAGGCCGTGCTCTCTGTGAAGGTGGGAGAAGCCACGCGTAAAATTGGGGTGATTACTCTGCCGGCATTCTATGAGGATTTTGAAGCGCGGCTGAAAGGAGACAAGGACTATCGAAGCGCGAGCCGCGATGTTGGAAAGCTTCTCGGCGAACTGAAGCAGGAAAAGGTCGACAGCGTTCTCATTGACGTGCGCAACAATGGCGGCGGTTCGTTGGACGAAGCGATTGCTTTGACCGGCCTGTTCATCGGCAATGGTCCGGTCGTCCAGCAACGCGACAGCGACGGCAAGGTTGTGGTAAGAAGCGCTGATTTTCCAGCGCCTGTCTGGACTGGGCCTGTGGCTGTCCTAATCAATCGCGGGTCGGCATCGGCTTCGGAGATCTTTGCCGCGGCAATCCAGGATTACGGTCGAGGCGTGATCGTTGGCGAACCCAGTTTTGGCAAAGGCACCGTTCAGACCGTCGTGGATCTTGATCAGATGGTTCGCAACAGCAAACCCGAATTCGGTGAGCTGAAAGTGACGATTGCCCAGTTCTTCCGGATCAGCGGCGGTACGACGCAGCTGCGTGGCGTCACGCCTGATATCGGCTTGCCGGGACTTTATGATCCGACAAGCTTTGGCGAGACCAGTTATGACAATGCCCTGCCGTGGGCAGAGATCGAGCCCGCGAACTATGCGCCGGCCGACGCTGTAAGGGTGTTGCTGCCGACACTGCAAAGCCGCCATGATGCACGGGCTGAGAGCGATCCGGATTTCCAACGCCTGTCAAAAGACATAGCGGACATGAGGGCCCTGCGCGAGAAAGGGGTTGTCTCCCTCAATGAAGCCGAACGTCGTAGAGAATTGAATGCTCGAGAAAACCGACTCAAGTCTCGAGCGCAATCAAGCGATGGTGAAGATACTGCTGGAGATGATGGCCTCAATGCAAACGAGCGCAGCCTGAGTGCTGATATTGCGCTTGAGAATGCCCGCAAGAACGCAAAGGACGTCTTGCTGCACGAGGCCGCCGCCATTCTTGCCGATGAGGCGGACTTGCGGGAAGGCGCGCTGAAGGCGGCCACAAAACAATCGGGAACGCCGGATGGAAAATAATCATACCCCGCCGGCTTGGTATGAATTGCTATGTCCGAACATAGAACGTCCATATTATCGAAGCTGTTGCGGGTCGTTAGAGGGTGCGCCGCGGTAGTTTCGACGCTGGCGATGGCCGAGAGCATGGAGCCAGGTGCGAGCGTTTCGGCGGTGGCAAGACGCTTGGCATTGACCCCTTGCAGTTGTTCACCTGGCGGCACGATGCGCGTCTGAAAGCAGAGGCTGTCGTCGATGCCCCTCGAAGCGATTGTACTGCGGATATCGTGATCGGCGACGCAGCGATCCGCGCGGATGTCGGGATCGATTGCCTGTGATGCTTTCGGTTCGTTGGTGACGATCGGGCTGCTTTGTTATGCCACGGCAATCCTCCTCCGATTGAAACGTGCATACAAAGTCATCTGGGAGTCTTTCGAACTTATTGTGGAGTTCCCTGTTCCACAGGGGGATCGATTTCGTCTACGGCCAGCGCACTACAGGCGGTAGGGAAGACAGAATGGATTCGACATTGCCGCCGGTCTTCAGGCCAAATATTGTGCCACGATCGTAAAGCAAATTGAACTCCACATAGCGGCCACGGCGAATCAATTGTTCGTCACGGTCCGCTTCAGTCCAATGGCTGTTGAAGTTGGTACGGACGATCTTGGGGTAGACGAGACTGAAAGCGCGGCCGACATCGCGCACAAAGGCAAAATCAGCGTCCCAGCCGCCGCGTTCCTCATCGGAACGAAGCCAATCGAAGAAAATACCACCGATGCCGCGCGCTTCGTTTCGGTGCTTCAGGAAGAAATATTCGTCGCACCATTGCTTGTAACGCTCGTAGTCCGCGATCCTATGTCGGTGACAGACGATCTCCATGGAGCGATGAAAAAGCTCACTGTCGGAATCCGTCTGTGTGCGACGCCGGTCGAGCATCGGAGTGAGATCCGCGCCGCCGCCGAACCAGTGGCTGGTGGTGACCACCATGCGCGTATTCATGTGGACCGTCGGAACGTTCGGATTGACCGGATGCGCGATCAGCGAGATGCCGGAGGCCCAGAAGCGTGGATCTTCACTGGCGCCCGGGATTTGTGCGCGGAAATCGGGTGAGAATTCGCCGTGAACCGTCGATGTGTGTACGCCGACTTTCTCGAAAACCCGGCCTTCCATTATTGACATCCTGCCGCCGCCTTCGCCGCCTTCGCGCAGCCAGTCCTTGGCGACGAAGCGGCCCGGTTCCTGCTCAGAAAGAGGCCCGGTCAGCTCGTCCTCAAGGGCTTCGAACTGCGAGCATATCGTATCGCGAAGGTTCTCAAACCAGGCGCGCGCCGTAGCCTTCTTGTCTTCGATGTCCTCCGGCAGGCCGATCGGCAGTTCCGGTCTTTCCATTCTTCGTCTCCGCTCAGGCTGGTATTGCAGCTTATGCCGCAATACCGTGGCATGGTAGCGACTCATCTGCTTTGTTCGCGATCAAATTACCCCTTAGAGCAAAGCCCGGCCGGATTGAATGCTTCTCTTGGTCACGGTGACGCGATTATGGATCCTGGATCGCTAGAGCGCCGGATACCCTGGTGTCCGCCCCACTCACTATGCCATCAGGATCTTTTCGCTGCGCAGGAGATTACGTCAAGCTTTACCGCGGCATCGCCGGTCCATGCCGCGTTCGTCACGCGCGTGCCTCGGAGGAAGTCTATGTGTGTTACAGCGTGCAAATTTTGGACGCCGATCAACAGTTGCTGATCGGGTTCGAGATAGAGTGGCCGTACCGCGCCCACTCCTGAATGCATTGACACACGTGACGTTCAAGCGACATCGAGCTCGTCGCCACCATCGGCGCGGGCGGATATCCGAGCGATGACTTGGCCGGAGACGCGCACAGTCTTCCCCGCCGGCAAGGCAGCAAAGCCTGCAGCGCGGTCTTTCACCGAGGCCCTGGGGGCTCGAACTAGGCCGGCAGCGATCGTGCGGACGCCACCCCGATAACGACGGGCTATCAACTTAATGGCGAGAGGTGATTTCCTTTTCGGGGCGTCGGAATCCACTCTGCCGTTCGACGCCAAGCCGAAGAGCGACTCGTTGTCCAGCGGATCGCTTCGGGTCACGGACCAGGAGGTTGATATGCAGAATGCAGATGGACGCGGGGCGACCGCCCCACGCTCGAAAGCCGCTCCCGTTGTCGAGGTTCTTTCGCAAAACATCGTTGCGCCGGCGGATAGCGCGGGCGCGGCAATCGGGCAGGGGCGCCTCTTCGCCGCCTCGGTCGGCCCCCGCGCGCGTGGCGGGCAGCGCCGTCCGGCGCCCGTGGTCCGGTTTGTTGACATCCCGTTACTAGGCCCAAACGGAGAGGTCTCGGGAATTCTGTGCCGCGTCCCGCCCGTCGCTGAGTTTGGCGCCCTCTCGGCGCACCTCGAATCCGCCCGGCGCGGCTCCAGCGACGAGGTTACAAAGTCTGTTGTGCACGATATGAACAATCTCCTGGCCGTGATCGATGGCAGCCTTCGCCTTCTCGAGCGCCAAAGCGACGCCGATGCCCGCAATGCGATCTTTACGCGCTTGCGCGGCGCGGTCGACAGAGGCGCGATTTTGACGCGGAGGCTACTGGACCACGGAAGTCTAGCCCGTCGTGGCTATGCTGGCACGACGCCTACGCAGCTGTCTGTCGCCGTTGAGGCCTTGCGCCCCTCGTTGAGCCCGGACACACTGATGGAAATAGAGATCGAATCTGGCCTGTGGCCGGTGAAGGCTGATCCCGATGAGCTCTATTTTGCGTTACTGAACTTGTGTCGAAACGCTGATGCAGCCACGCGCAAAGGCGGCCTGATCGTCATCTCCGCTGCGAATGTGTCGGCCCGATCGGATGGGTACGGTGGAATGGTCGCAATCACAGTCCGCGACAACGGCTCAGGGATGACCGAGGAGGTCATGGGCCGTGTCTTCGAGCCGTATTTCACGACGAAGGAGGTTGGCGTCGGAACTGGCCTGGGGCTTGCCCAAGTTCGTGCGTTTGTCGAGCGCCAAGGTGGATGGATTCAATTGCAGTCCGAGTTAGGCGTCGGAACCGCGATCCAGCTAATTTTCCCCCGTGTGCCGGACGAGGAGTCTGCTGCTCCGGTTCTGGAACCGAACAGTGACGTCAGCTGCTCGCACGCGGCTCCCTCGACTATCAGCTATAGCCCGCAGCCGAACGGGGGCATCTTCCATGTCGTACCCTCAACGGGGCGACAGCCTTGTTTGGAACGGGCACCCTCGGAGTCCCGTTGATGGATGCGGCAAGTGGCCCCGGGCGGGCTCGATCATCTCGGGCACACGATACCGATGTGATCGACACCCCGTTTGTCAGGGCCACCTATCCGGGCGCCTAAGTTTCTCGATATCTTCTCAACGGATATGCCAAGGTAGATCCTTCGCCCGCCAAGACTTTGCAAGACAATTGCCATTCGACTGGCGTGAAGTGGAAATCCCTGATGCAGCGCATGTGTTTCTGGCTTACGTTCTGCAGCGCGGCGTCGGTCGCAACGGCTATTCCATCCGATCATCGACAAATCGCGAGCGTTCCTGTCAGTGACCTCCAAAATGCTCGATAATCGGTGGACACGCCTCATCGCCGATAGTCGCGACGAATGGTTTGAACTTGGCTTTCACAGGAAGGCGGTATTCGACCTCCACGGCGAGCACGATCCTATCCTCAGCGCCCGCGAAGTCGAAAGCCTCCGTTGGAGCGCACTTGGCAAGGGTAGCAAAGACGTCGCGGTTATTCTCGGCCGGTCCGAACACACGATCCAGACCTACCTGAAGACCGCCCGTTTCAAGCTTCAGAATGTAACGATCTCGGCCGCAATTGCTCGGGTCATACAGCCTCGCCTAACGGCAATAATGGAATAAAGCGGATGCAAACAAAACCTTTCCGTATCGGTACGCGCGGCAGTCCGCTGGCGCTCGCACAAGCCCATGAGGCACGTGACCGTTTGATGTCGGCCCACGGCCTTCCCGAGGAAATGTTTGAGATCGTCGTGCTCACGACGCGCGGCGACCGCATTACCGACCGGTCGCTTGCCGAGATCGGCGGCAAGGGGCTCTTCACGGAAGAGCTTGAAGCGAAGCTCTTTGCCGGTGACCTGGATTTTGCCGTTCATTCGGCCAAGGACATGCCGACGATTCTTCCGGAGGGACTCCATCTTTCGGCATATCTGCCGCGCGAGGACATCCGTGACGCTTTCATCGGGCGGACCGCTCGCAAGCTGGTCGAGTTGCCCAGTGGCGCGACTGTCGGCTCCTCGTCGCTGCGTCGGCAGGCATTGATCCGCCGTTTGCGGCCCGACATCAACGTTATCACCTTTCGAGGTCTGGTCGATACCCGGTTGCGCAAAGTGGAGGACGGTCAGGTCGACGCTACACTGCTGGCGGTCGCAGGGCTGAAGCGACTCGGGAAGGTAGGCGTCATCACCGAGCTTCTCGGACCCGAAGACTTTCCGCCTGCCCCGGCTCAGGGCGCCATCGGCCTCGAGAGCCGGATCGGCGATGCGCGGGTCGACGACCTCCTGGCGGCCGTCAATGATCCGGTGGCGTTCGATACCGTCTCCTGCGAGCGCGCCTTTCTCGCCGCGCTGGACGGCTCGTGCCGCACGCCGATAGCGGGTTATGCCGTCTGCGAAGGCGACCGAATCCGTTTTTCCGGTCTGATCGTCACACCCGATGGCAGCCGCGAACATGGGACAACGATCGACGGCAATCGCCGCGACGCCACGGCACTCGGTCATCTGGCGGGCACGGACGTGAGAGAACAGGCGGGCAGCGGTTTTTTCGACGACTGGGGCTGAAAGACGATACGCGTGATCGTGGACCGTCCGGAACGTTCGGGCGAGCGTACCGTGTTTCGTCTGAAAGAGATGGGCATGAACCCATCGCGCTTCCTGTCTCCCGGCCGATTCACATGCCCGCGGTACTCATGGTGACAGGGAACGATGCCACCTTCGTTTCAATGCATAGCAAGGTACACGTATCGGATATCTTTGGAGGATGAGAGTCTTTCGATAGCCTTTTTCAGACGTTCAACTTTATTGGCCACCGACGACGTCTTTGCCGAGGTCACGTGCCTTTCGGGAGGAAAACCGGTGACGAGGTCGCTGTCCGTCGGCAATCCGAAGCCGCCATCGAGTGCAATGGAAACGGACTGGGACGCCTTTGAAGACTGTCTCAGGATGTCGCAAGGCAGGCCGCGGACCGTGCTGAAGATCGATGAGGCCTATGCCAAGCCGGCATCAGCGCGCTATCCGCATCTGCCCGTTTAGCTGCAGCCTGGAAACCATACGCTACCGCCGCCCGATGCCGAGGATGCATATATCGATCTGGACTGTGTGATGGAGCGAATGCTCTGGCTTGTGGAGCGGTAACCGGCGACAGCTGGTTCGAGGCGCGCGTCTTGCCGCCTCCATGTCATGCTCTGGGCTAACAAGAAGGGCGTATTGGGGTCAGCCCCTTGAACAGGATAGCGGCGGAGAACCGGTCCACAGTTTTCCCATCCGGCCCTATACCCAACCCATCAATTCCCTTCGCACCGCTTTCTCCAGCACATTCACGCCGTCTTCACCATCGTTGAGACAGGGAATGTGAGTGAATTTCTCGCCGCCATTGTGATGGAAGGAATGGGCGGCCTGCTCGGCGATCTCCTCGAGCGTCTCCAGACAGTCGGAGACGAAGCCGGGATTGATGACGGCGATGCGCTTCACACCCTTCTGCGCCAGCTTCTCCACCGTCTTGTCCGTATACGGCTGCAGCCATTCCTCCGGTCCGAAGCGGGACTGGAAGGTGATCATGAATTTGTCTTCCAGCAGCCCCAGCTTCTCACGCAACAGGCGTCCAGTCTTCTGGCATTGCCTATAATAGGGATCGCCCTGCTGGAAATAAGACATCGGGATGCCATGGAAGGAGGCGAGCAGCATGTCCGGCTGCCAGTCGAGCGTTGAAAGATGTCTCAGGACGGAATTGGCGAGCGCCTCGATATAGGTCGGATCGTCGTGATAATCGGGAACGGTCCGCAGAGCCGGCTGCCAGCGCATGGCCATTAGTTTCTCAAAAGCCTTGTCGTTGACGGTGGCCGTGGTCGCGGCCGCATATTGCGGGTAAAGCGGGAAGAGCAGAATGCGATCGCAGCCTTCGTCCTTCAATGCCTGGATGCGCGAGGCAATCGACGGCTGTCCATAGCGCATCGCCCAATCGACCTTCACATTCGGCAAATCCTTCAGCCGCTCCGCCATGAGATCGGATTGGTTTCGGGTATACGTGCGCAGAAAGCTCTCGTTCCTTTCCTTGTTCCAGATCACCTCATAGGCCCTGCCCACCTTTTGCGGGCGGGTATTCAGCACGATGCCGAAAAGGATCGGGTACCATTTCCAGCGCGACCATTCGATGACGCGCCGATCCATCAGGAATTCGCGCAGGTAACGGCGCATCGACTGGTAGTCGGTGCCATCGGGCGTACCGAGATTGATGAGAAGGACGCCGACTTTTCTGATTCTGACGGAGGGATGGTCCGCCGATTTGGCGGAAATATCTGCAGTCATCGAATACTCCTGCGCTGTGAGCTGCCCTCAGCCATCCAGCATCTGGGCATATTCAGGGTGACGGCTTGCGAACCGCGCAATGAACGCACATTTGGCGATCACGCGACGGCCCCTGGCACGGAGCTGCTCGAACACGCCTTCGGCTAGCTTGGTGCCTATACCTCGCCCCGAAAACTCTTGCGGAACCTCGCTATGAAGCAGGATGATTCTGTCGTTCTCGATCTTGTAATATGCAACAGCTACGATATCGCCGACGGCAAGCTCGAAGTGCTTTGCTTCTGGATTATCGACCACGTGCATCCATATCCATCCTCCCGCCACGCTGCGGCAATACCGGTCAACGAGGCGGATCAGTTAGCCACGTTTGGATACTCGACATTCGCCGTAATATGATCTTCATGCGAGCGGCATTTTCACTCGACTGATCCTGCAAGATTGCGGTTTGACATTGATTGTGTGATGGCCGAAATCGGGCACAATCTCGTCGGCTCCATCCTGAACGCCTAAGCCAACGGCTCTTGTGGCGCGTGCAGGCGACTGAAGTTAGCCGCGACGACTACGCACCCCGTGCCCTCCAGAGGCGATCCAGTATTGGAAGGAGGTCCGATGGGTTGACCGGTGAGTTTGATCCGGATCGACTTCCGAATAGGCGATGACCCCGTCTTGATCGACAACGAAGCGTGCCGGGGATTGGATGCGTCCAGCTTTTCCGAGCGGAAGATCCTTCCAGCCATGAGAGAGATGCTTACCACGCCAACTTTAATCAACCCGGAACAGCAAAGTGAGCGGCTTATGATCAGGCAAGGCAGTGAACCGCGCCGATTTACCGGATGGCATATGGAGGCGGTGATGGGGTTGTTCTTCGGCACCATCATCTCCGTCAACATCATAATGTCCTGGCATGCCAGCCGGAGCTGGAGCGGCCTTGTCGTCGAGAACACCTACACCGCCAAACAGCAGTTCAATGGCAAGGTCGCCGAGACTCGCGCCTTCGAGGCAAGCGGCATCAAGGGAGAACTCATGTCCGAGCCGGGTGCTATTCGCTATGTGCTCACCCGCATGGGAAAGCCGGAGCGGGCAGTCGACCGGGTCGTCGCCGTCTTCAAAAGGCCTCTTGAGGAACACGAGAATATTCGCGTGGAGCTCCAGCGCGCGGGTGAGGGTGTTTTCATTTCGGCTCAACGGCTGAAGCCGAGCCAGTCGATCGCTGACGTGGCGGTCATGTCGCGTCCAGCGCTCGTCTATCGTCAAGCCATTCGTTTCGTCGTGCCGGGAGAACGCCAATGAGTTGCTGCGCGGCGGCGGCCGGAACGACCTTGGTTGCAAACGGGGCGGGGCAGCGGCTGCCTCCGTCGGAAGAACTGTGGCTCGCGAGCCGGGCTCTTGGGGGCGGGTTGCGCCAGACGGACTTAAGCGTGCCGGGCGTACACTGCGGCGCCTGCATTACCACACTCGAGACTGCGTTGCGGGTAAGACCCGAAGTGGAGCAGGCGCGCGTCAATCTCTCGTCTCGGCGCGTTGTGATCGTCTGGAAGGAGGAAATCGCTGGCAAGCGCAGCGATCCGGGAGAGCTTGTGCGCGCCATCAGCGAGCGCGGCTATGCGACGCATCTGTTCACCCCGAGCGAGGAGGAAGGCGATGCCGTCCTCAAACAACTGATCCGCGCGGTCGCCGTTTCCGGCTTTGCTGCGGCCAACATTATGCTGCTTTCGGTATCCGTGTGGTCGGGAGCGGATGCGGCGACACGCGATCTTTTTCACTGGGTCTCGGCCATGATCGCGGGACCGGCACTGATCTATGCCGGCCGCGTCTTCTATCAGTCCGCCTGGAATGCGCTTCGCCACGGGTGGACCAACATGGATGTCCCGATCACGCTCGCAGTCACACTCTCCTATGGCATGTCGCTTTACGAGACGATCGGCCACGGAGAGCACACCTGGTTCGATGCGTCGGTCGCCCTTCTGTTCCTCCTGCTCATCGGCCGGACGCTGGACCATATGATGCGGTCCCGCGCACGTTCGGCGATCAGCGGCCTTGCGCGGCTGTCGCCGCGGGGAGCGACGGTCTTGCATGCCGACGATTCACGGGAGTATCGCGCCATCAGCGACATCACGGTCGGCGAGCGTCTGATGATCGCCGCCGGCGAGCGGATACCGGTGGATGGACGCGTGGCGTCGGGCATCAGCGATCTCGACCGCTCGGTGGTAAACGGCGAGAGCACGCCGATCTCGGTTGCCGCCGGCGATCTTGTCGAGGCCGGCACGCTCAACCTTACCGGGCCGCTGGTCCTCGAGGCGACGTCGAGTGCGCGGGACTCGTTTCTGGCAGACGTCATGGGTCTTATGGAGGCGGCCGAGGGCGGCAGGGCCCGCTATCGCCGGATTGCTGACCGGGCCGCACAATATTATTCGCCGGTCGTCCACTTGCTTGCGTTTTTGACGTTCATCGGCTGGATGATCATCGAGGGCGATGTTCGCCAAGCCATGCTGATCGCCGTCGCAGTCCTCATCATCACTTGTCCCTGTGCACTGGGGCTAGCAGTGCCCGTCGTGCAGGTGGTCGCTGCGGGGCGACTTTTTCAGGGCGGTGTGATGGTCAAGGATGGCTCTGCCATGGAACGACTTGCGGAAGTCGACACTGTGTTCCTCGACAAGACCGGCACGCTGACCGTTGGCAGGCCGCGCGTCGTCAACGCGGAGGATATAGCGCCGGATGTACTCGCGACGGCCGCTGCGCTAGCCGTGTACTCACGGCACCCGATCGCGAACGCGTTTCAGGACGCGGCCGGGGGCGGTCCGCCGCTTGCTGGGGAAGTGCGCGAAACCCCGGGTGCAGGGATAGAGGCAAAAACGGATGACGGCATATACCGGCTCGGTAGTCGCCGCTTCGCAACTGGTGGTTTGGGCTTCGGGGGCGGGCAGTCGGAGGCAGTCCTGTCCCTAGATTGGCGGGAGCTCGCCTGCTTCCGCTTCGAGGACAGGCTGCGCCCGGCAACCGCTGAAGCAATCGAGGCGATTAACGACATGGGTCTTGACGTCGCCATCCTGTCCGGTGACCGCGAGCCGGTCGTCGAGGCTCTTGCAAACCACTTGAGGATCAAGGACTGGAAGGCAGAGCTGTCACCGCGCGGCAAGGTCGAGGCCTGCATCGCCGCCAATGAGAGCGGTCACAAGGTCCTGATGGTCGGCGACGGCATCAATGACGCGCCGGCCCTGCGCGCTGCCCATGTTTCCTTGGCGCCGGCCACTGCCGCCGATGTGGGGCGTCAAGCGGCGGATTTCGTATTTATGCATCAGCCGCTGACCGCTGTCCCGTTTGCGGTCGAGACGTCGCGCGGAGCCGGTCGCCTGATCCGCCAGAATTTCGCACTGGCAATCTGCTACAATCTGATTGCCGTGCCCATCGCTATTCTTGGCTATGCCACGCCATTGGTGGCGGCGGTCGCGATGTCCACCTCATCGCTGATCGTCGTTGCCAATGCGTTGCGGTTGGCGGGCCCGCCATCCTCCAGCGCATTCGATCGAATGGAATGTATTGCTGACCACCGCCCGTCAGGGACCGGACGATGAACACGCTCGTCTATCTCATGCCAATTGCATTGGTTCTCGGCGGTCTCGGGCTAGTCGCATTTCTTTGGGCACTGACGAGCGGACAATATGAAGATCTGGATGGTGCGTCCTGGCGCGTCCTCGACGATCGCGATGGCAGACCGCAAACTCGAGAGAACGTTCAATTGCTTGATCGGAGTCAAAAGACCCATCCTCGGAACCGAGGTAGATTGATTTGATCTTTGTAGAGGCTCGTGCAATGAAAACCTTGTTATTGACATCGAACGACAAGGCGGCGGTTTTCCGCTCTCCCTTCTTCTCGCGGCGACCGGCCACGACTGTCGAGACAATCCCGGCGGGCGCAAACGGCAACCGCATACGAAGAGCAGGGTAGCCTGAGTAGTGAAGCTCCATGTTCGGCGCAAAGATGAGATTCACGCCGACCGCAGGCGTGGTTGCGGATCTTGTAGATAATTTCGTGAAGATTTGAACGCACAGGGTCAGAAAAAGACTTTTTGACGCACCGCGAGACCGCAGAAGAGAAAGAATAATTTGATGCACCTCGCCGCTGAAAATCTCGCTGCCCGACGTGGTAACAATCTGATTTTCGTTAATATTTCCTTCTGCTTGACGGGAGGCGAGGCCTTGGTTCTGACCGGCCGTAACGGCTCGGGGAAATCGACTTTGTCGCGTGTCGTGGCGGGCTTTCTGCGACCCGAAAAAGGCTCGGTCACATTCACTGATTCGGGAGGCCGGACCGACCGTCGGCCGAGCGAAGTCAGCCACTATCTCGGCCACCGAAACGCAATGAAAAATGAGCTTACGGTCGGCGAGAATCTCGATTTCTGGCGCTCGTTTCTGGACGACGGTTCGCAGACGCCGACGGCCTCGATCGACGATGCCGCGGAAGCGGTTGGCCTTGGCGGCATTATCCATCTTCCCTTCGGTTATCTTTCCGCAGGCCAGCAGCGTCGCTTCGCCTTCGCCAAGCTGCTCGTCGCACATCGGCCGATCTGGATACTGGATGAGCCGACGGCGGCACTGGATACCGACGCTGACAGACTGTTTGCTGCGCTGATCCGCGAACATCAAAGAGAGGGCGGCATCGTGCTTGCCGCGACGCATCAACCGCTCGGGCTCAACAATGTGCAGGAATTGCGAATGAAGGGCTTCGCTGGTGGAGAAGCGGGGGTTTGGGGAGGATGATGGCTCTGTTTCTTCGCGACCTTAAACTTTCTGTGCGGGCAGGGGGCGGGGCACTGATCGGCATATTGTTCTTTCTCACCGTCGTTGCGGTTGTTCCCTTCGGCGTAGGGCCGGATCTCAATCTGCTTTCCCGTATCGGACCCGCCATCGTCTGGATCGGCGCTCTGCTTGCCGCTCTGCTCGGGCTCGACAGGCTGTTTCAAGCGGAACGGGACGACGGGTCGCTCGATCTCCTGCTAATGCAGGAGACACCACTTGTGCTCACCGTTATCGTCAAATGTGTCGCGCACTGGACCGCGACGAGCCTGCCGCTGGTGATCGCCTCGCCGCTTCTTGGCCTCTTCATGAACATGAACGAGACTGCGATCGGCGCAACCACGCTGACGCTGCTCGCCGGCTCGTCGGCGATCACCTTCATCGGCGCGGTCGGCGCGGCTGTCGCGGTGGCCCTTCCGCGCGGCGGGCTTCTGGTTTCGATCCTAGTGCTGCCGCTGACGATCCCGGTCCTCATCTTCGGTGTGAGCGCGAGCTATGCGGCGGTACAGGAACCGGCTCCGTTTCTGCCGCCTTTCCTGCTATTGATCGCTCTGACACTCTTCTTCGCGGTCATCGGCCCGGCGGGGGCGGCCCTGGCGCTCAGGAACACGGTGGATTGATTGGCCTTTCAATTGCGGTCCCGGCATGAGACCGCTTCACCGAGAGCGAAAGTACGTTCATCGGCGCGCTTGACAGCTTCGACATGGCAACTATCTCGGAAACCGGATGACCACACCTGCAGCATCGAGGTGGATCGCGCGGCTTGCTAAAGGTGGTCGATGACCGCACCCTCACGTTTGCCGAATACCGCCGCGATCGCCGGTACATAAGTGTAGGGAATCTGGCGGCTGACGGCCGCGCATGCCTGTTTCTGATGGACCATCCGTACTGTGCGGGGTCGAAGATCTACGTCCATGTCGAAGCGGTCGCGTTTGATGCCGAGCCGGCCCTGGCGGAATTGGTCGAGGACCGCAGCTATAAGGCGAAAATCGAACGCATCTTCCGTCTTCGGCTGAAAGACGTTCGATTGGAATTGGCCCCAGCACATTACGCCGCGTTTCACGGAGCACGACATAGCTGAAGCGATCCGGCCGCTCCAGGAACGGGTCGCGCGCCTCGAATTCGGGAACGCCGACTTTCGTGCGCGGCTGAACCCAGCCGAGATTGACCACGAACAGGCGGCGTCCATTTCAGCCGACGTAAACGACTGACGCGCCCATCACCCATCACCCCTTTCGGTCGTGGTGGCGAAATTGAGGAGCAACAACATGACCAATATCTTATACCGCACCGCGGATGTCGTCGGTTTAGAGATTTTCTATCGCGAAGCCCGGCGATCGAATGAAACCGACGTTACGGCTGTTGGACGGGTTCCCTACATCGAGTCACATGTTCCGGGACCTGATGTCTTTGCTGGCCGACCGTTTCCATTTGGTGGCGCCTGACTCGCCGGGGTTCGGCCGCTCCGCGTTACCAGGCCGCGAAGAATTCACTTACAGTTTCGATGATCTCGCCAAGGTGATCACCCGCTTCACCGAGGTGATCGGGCTCGACCGCTTCGCGATCTACGTGTTCGACCATTGTGCGCCCATGGGATTCCGGGTTGCCGTCGCCGGGTTTCTGAGCGCCTAGTTCTCTTGCTTGCGCAGGGTCGTTTCGCCCCTGCGCTCCAAGAGGGCACCGAAGCCATCGACACCGTAACGCGCGATCAACGCGCGGGAATAGAAACCATAACGGTCGGACATTTCCCAGTGAAAAGTCACCGGCGTAGTCTCACCCCAGAGGGGCTCAGGTTGGGAGTGGATGGGTCACGGCCGTTTGCACACATCGCAGGTCGTGACCAGGTGTCGACCGCAGTCGAAATCAACGACTGGTGTCGTGCACACTGCATGTCACCCGCCTTGCGCTAGAATTCCGGACATACTTAGGCAATAACTTACGGAGAAGAGAATGCTGCTGCCTCGTCGACCAGTTCCCGAACTGCGCGTGCCGACCCTTGCTCATGGCGATTTTGATCTTGCTGCCGACCCACCGAAGCTATTTACGTTGATATCCTTTTATCGCGGTCTCCATTGCCCGGTCTGCCTCAAGTATCTGCGCGACCTAGAATCGCTGATCCCTGAATATGAGCGTCGCGGCACGAAGGTCATCGCCGTCAGCTCTGACGTTCGCGAGCGCGCTCAGGAAATGGCGAGCAAGGTCGGCGCCAACCTGCGATTCGGATATTCGCTGCCGCTCACGGTTGCCCGCCAATGGGGACTCTATATTTCGTCGTCGCGTGGAAAGACATCGATTAACATCGAAGAGCCGCCGCTGTTTTCGGAGCCAGGCGTGTTCCTCGTCCGGCCGGACGGTACTTTGTATTACGGCGCGGTTCAAACAATGCCGTTCGCACGTCCGCTGTTCTCGGAATTGCTTCAGGCGATCGACTTCGCCATCGCCAAAGATTATCCGGCGCGTGGCGAGTATGACGGCCCGCTCTGAACGTCCGTCGACTTAGCGGTCACCGCCCGACAGTGAGCATGAACGCCGCCGCGCGGTGTGCGATAACCGCGCTGCAGCAGAAATTCTGAGAGGATTGGAATGTCTCAAGACGCTGCCCTAATTGTCGGTGTTGGCCCAGGCGTGGGGTGGGCCCTCGCCAAGCGTTTTGTCGAAGCTGGAACGCGATCATGTTCAGGGGGGTACGGCTCCATTCCCGGGGCGCGCGTTGTTTTGATCCTTTTGGGCATTTTATTGAGAATATCACGCCTCGAAATTAGTATCTTTAGGCGTAAATTGAGGCCGTCTAGTCACTTGATAAGGAAGCCACGCCATGAGCCATACCGCTATTTCCGCCACCCGCAACCGGCGCTCGGGTATAGGCGCAGTCGTGAACCCCGACGAAAGTATCCCTCCGTCAAATTGGAGTATAATTCAAAGTGGCGGCGGTCGATGGTAGCTTTCTCACGTCAGCAGCGAAGTCGTTACCCCTCGACGTAACGGACTACGCACTACGGCGCGTTGCTGGTTTCGGTATTCCCCTCCCACCGAAGCATCGCGGATAGTTGGTCCGCCGAGGCCGCCTCGCGCCGGGGCGGCCTCCTATCGATCAACCCCAAGCCCCCAAAATAAGCTAAGGAACATCTGATGTCCCGGGACAACATTCCGCCGGGCTGGAGAACCGCCCTGGTAATACTGGCAACTGCAAACGCGGTTGCACTTTGCCTTCAGCCGCTCCTGGCAACACTATTTCTGAACGGCTTTCATTCCGCTTTTCCGATCCACGGTGCTGGAGCGCGAACCGCTGCCACCCTAGCATTCCTGTGCAGCATTGTAGCGACTCTCACCGAACGGCAAGGCATTACCCCGAAGTGGTTGAGCCTCGCATTTTTTATCCAGTTCTTGGTCGATGCGCTGCAATTCAAGCTCGGCGAGGTCGCCTTTCGCGAAATCCATTTTCTTCTCGGTATTCTACTCCTGATTGGGGGCTGGGCCCTCGCGGTGCGTGTTTGCCGACAACCGCTTCCGCCAACATGAGGGGACAATGTAATGCCGATATTTCACCAACACAAAGATGATCCTATCACTGAGCATCAAACCCGCAAATTCACGAGGCGTGCGATCGTTCTCGGGTCTACCGCGGCGGCACTGGCAGGATGTGCGACGACCGCTCAATCACCAGAGCAAACCGCGATTTTAGCCGAGCCAACTCCCGTGGCACCGTTGATGTACGCCGCTTTGCCGACCGAACAGTTTCCGGTTCCAGCCGTGGACATCAGTCAGATCGATCCGCGCTTTTGGCGTCAGGACATCGATTACGAGACGAATGAGAAGACCGGAACTCTCATAGTCGACACTCCTAATAAATATCTCTACCACGTGCATTCGGGAGGACGAGCGACTCGATATGGCATCGGTGTGGGGCGGGAAGGATTTGCCTGGGCCGGTCGGGCTGTTGTTGCCTACAAACGCAAATGGCCCCGCTGGACTCCCCCGGATTCCATGGTCGCGCGGCAACCCGAGCTTAGGCCCTATAGCGTCGCCAATGGCGGAATGGACCCGGGCTTACGAAATCCGCTTGGTGCGCGGGCTCTCTACATTCACGAAAACGGTGTTGATACCCTCTACCGTCTGCATGGGACCCCTCAGGCGAACTCGATCGGGAAGGCCGTATCTTCAGGCTGCATTCGCCTTCTCAATCAGGATGTGATCCATCTTCACGACACAGTGACCGACGGTAGCTCCATCGTGGTCATTCCCGATCCGAGCGTCACGCCATTACTCGTAGGATCAGCATGATCTTCGATCATATCCAATTCTGGCGAGAGGTGGCTCGGAAAAATTGAATGGTTGAGATAAGTGGCTTTCGGCGGGCGTGTCGCAATTTTCTTGGTCAACGGCATGTGACGAACGCCGGAGAAATTCCCGCTCCCAATGTTGCGGAGCGTACCGATGATTCTGAATGCCATTCCCGAGAAGCTGAAGCGCCAGTCGAAAGATGATTTCAAGGGGCGGCGTTTCGAGGCATGGCTGATCGTGCAGGGTGTCCCAGGAATAGATGCCGGTGAGATTTATGTGCTCCCAACTAGATTTCTCCGGGCCGCATGATGTTCATCGTCCGTTCGGTCTTAACGCAGGATTTTGAACTGCTGTTGTCGTGGCCCCAATAAGGCCCGTCTGAATATCCGATCCGCGCACTAGGGTCAGATCGACGGGACAGCGATCGGCAATCGCAAGAATCTCCTGGCGTTGCTCGCCATTGAGTGGGCCTTCGAGCGGGATCGTTCGTGTGAAGAGATCGGCGGGCATCACGTCGGAGCGTTTCGTATGCACAACCGTCGTTCGCGCTCGCTCAAGCGCGAGACCTGCATTGTGCGTATAACCGCACGGTCATCGTAGTGCGGGCAGCAAGCCCCGCAGAAACAAAATCGTAGGGAGATGGACCACTTCCGAGACCGCCAACGTTCACCGGCTCCTCAGCGAAAGAGCAATCAAGCTCAAGGGCGCGCTTGCCTGGTGGATCTGGGGCATTGCCCATATCTACTTTCCGATCGGCACGCGCAGCCGCTTCGCCGTCGCCTGGAACTGGCTGTGGATCTACCTGAGCGGCCAGCACAGCGCCCGGCTGATCACGCAGAAAGAGACGCTGCGCAACGAAGGGTAATGGCCTGGCAAGTCTAACTCGCGCTCATTTCATGTCCTGGTAAACGTACCAGGTCGCATGCCCGATGATGGGAAAGAGCACGATCATCGCCGCTCCTGCCGTCAGGATCGAGATGAGGAAGGCGCAGAGCGCGACGAAGCCCCAGGCGATCATCACGGGCATGTTGTTCCAGGCGGTCGCAATGCTGGTTCCCATCGCCGTGAAGGCGTCGAGCCGTTGATCGAGCAGCATGGGAATCGAGATGACCGCGATCGCGAAGGAGAAGGCGGCGAAGAGACCGCCGATCACGCAGCCGGTGACGAGCATCGCCCATCCGGTCGGCGTTCCGAAGAGAATCGGCGCGATATGGTCAAGGCCCGGAAACGGCCGCACGCCGAAGAAAATCTCATAGACGATGACCGCGGCGCGCATCCAGGTCGCCATCAACAGCATCAAGAGCACGCCGATGAAAAGCACCTGGGCTCCGGAGGCGGGGCGCACGAAGAGCATCTTGGCGAGCGTCGCCCTTTCGCCAGCGTCGGTGAGCCGCGCCTTTTCATAAAGCCCAATCGCGAGAAACGGCGCGACCACCATGAAGCCGGCGAGCGCCGGAAACAGAATGTAGTCGTAGCCGAAGGTGAACACCGTCCAGACGACGACGACCGAGACGAGAAAGACGCCGACGCCGTAAATCAGGCTCGGCACCGGGTCGACGATCAGCGTCTGCCATCCCTTGCGCAACCACTGGAACACGGTGGCGGGGGGCAGATGGCGCGCCCGCGGCGATTCATAGGGTTCGACAATGTCGTTCGGTCCCATCCCGCTTCCTCCTGCGGCGCCGCGCATCGTTTCGCGCGAAGATCACCGCAACCTCTTGAATTACTGCACAATTCCTTCCTCAAATCGTTGCCGATCCAAGGAGTTCAGCAGGCGGATCCTGCCGCCCGGTACATGCCTTCAACGCTTGAGCGTTCCTTCAGATGCTCGGCGCAGCCCGGGTCGGAACGGACCGCGACATAGATGAAATGGAGGTTTGCGCCAGCGAAGATCGCCAGCACCGTGAAGAGCAGCGGCAGTACCCACCAGGGGTGGCGTGGCTTGCTGCTACCTTCGCCCGCTTGCCGGGATTGTCGATCAAGGGCCGCCTCACTCACTGGCTCTGCTCTCCCGTAAACTGGGTCTCACCTCCCATGGTCGCGACGTAAAGTGCGAGCATCTTTATCTCTTCCGGTGCCAGACGTGCCCCCCAGTTCGGCATGTGCCCCATCCGCCCGCCGAATATGGTGGTGACGATCTGGTTGGCGCTGCCGCCATAGAGCCAGTGGCTGTCCGTCAGGTTCGGGGCTCCGAGGTCCACATTGCCTCTTGCATCCTCGCCGTGACAGCTAACGCAGTTGGCCGCAAACACCTCCTTGCCGTTTGCGATCCGGTCAGCGGTCTCGGGCGTTGCGAGAGACGGGTCGCTGAGCGAACGCACATAGAACGCCACATCCGAGATTTGCGTCCTGTCGAGAATGCCGTCGCGGCCGAAGGCGGGCATTTGTGACGTGCGGGTGTCCTCGGCCGTCGAATTGACCCCGACGCGAAGTGTCTGCGCGATCGCATCGGGATCGCCGCCCCAGATCCAGTCGCCGTCCGTCAGATCCGGAAAGCCGGGTCCGCCCTTTCCGCTTGCGCCGTGGCAGACCGCGCAATTGTCGCCGAACAGGCGATGACCGGTCTCCTTGACCTTCGCCATCAGAGTTCCGTCCGCCTGGATCTGGCTCCAGTCCTTGGCCGCGAGATCGCTGAGCCAGATCGACCGTGCCGCGTTCGCCGCCTCGATGCTTTCCTCCACCTCGGTCCTCTGGTCGATCCCGAGAGCGCCCCTGGTATAGGTCGTGATGAGCGGCCATGCCGGCATCAGGATCCACCAGACCAACGAGAACAGGAATGTCACGACGAGAAAGAAGATCACCACCTTGGGGATCGGCGTGTCGAGTTCCGCGATGCCGTTCCAGTCATGGCCCGTGGTCTGCCGGCCGGTCACCGGATCCCGTTCTACTGCTGCCATGGCTTGTCGTCCTTGTCATCCAGGATGCTCTTCTCGGCGTCGTCGAATTTCTTCCGGTTCTTCGGCCAGAACACGTAGACGAGCACGACGATGCCGAAAGTAATCAGGTAGAACAGCCCCCAGCTCTTGGCGAATGCCACCAGCGTATTGTGGTCGACTTCCATCGCTAGCCCTCCATCCCTAGTCACCTTGCCTGGAGTTGCCACCTTGTCCGGAGGCGTCTTCGGCTGCGGTCGCCTTCGTCAATTTGCCGAGAACCTGCAGATAAGCGACAACGGCATCCATCTCGGTGACCCGATCTGTAACCCCGTCGAACGCCGAGACCGTGGTGTCATTGCCATAGCGTTCGGTGACGCCCGACGCTTGCGAGGCGTCCGGCGATGCCTGGCCGAACGCATCGGCGGCAGCGTTGGCGATCATGTCGTCGGTATAGGGCACGCCAACCTTGCGGAGCGCGGCGAGATGGTCGGCGAGATCGGATATCTTGAGCGGGTTGCGCGCGAGCCACGGATAGGCGGGCATGACGGAGCCTGCGACCACGTCGCGCGGATTGATCAGGTGGGCGACATGCCAGAAATCGGAATATTTGCCGCCGACGCGGGCAAGATCCGGACCCGTCCGCTTCGAGCCCCAGAGCATCGGGTGATCGTATTTCGACTCGACGGCGAGCGAATAAGGGCCGTAACGCTCCACCTCGTCGCGCAAGGTGCGGATCATCTGGGAATGGCAGGCGTAACACCCTTCACGAATGTAGATGTTGCGTCCGGCAAGCTCGAGCGGGGTATAGACCCGCATGTTGGGATCACTCTCGACCGTTTCGTCGATCGTGTAGAGCGGGGCGATCTCGACAAGGCCGCCGATGCTCGACACCACAATGATGGCGAGCACGAAGCCGATGGCGTTTCGCTCGAGCTTTCCGTGAACCTCGGCCATCTCACTCTCCCGCCACAACGGCTTCGCCACGGCCGGGAACGGGGAGATCGCCGGCTGCTTTCCCGGTCACGTCCTCGGGCGTGTAGCGTATGGTCATGTAAAGGTTGTAGGTGCCGACGATAGCGCCAGCGAGAAACAGGAGACCGCCGAAGGCGCGGGCGATGTAGTAGCGATGCATCGCGACGACGGTTTCGAGGAAGGTAAAGGCCAGCGTGCCGCTGTCATTGTAGGTGCGCCACATCAGGCCCTGGAGGATACCCGAGTTCCACATGGCGAAGACGTAGATGATGGTGCCCATGAGCGCGAGCCAGAAATGCACCTCCACCAGACGGGCGGAATACATCGACTTCTTCTTCCAGAGCCAGGGAATGACGCTGTAGAGCGAGCCGAAGGTGATGAAGGCGACCCAGCCGAGGGCGCCGGCATGCACATGGCCGACGGTCCAGTCGGTATAGTGGGAGAGGCCGTTCACCGGCCGGATCGCCAGGAACGAGCCCTCGAAGGTGGTGAGGCCGTAGAATACCGCAGCCACCATCATGAAGCGGAGCGTCGCATCATCCCTGACCTTGTGCCAGGCGCCGTTGAGGGTGGCGAGCGCATTGCCGGCCGAGGCCCATGATGGAACGAGCAGCATGACGGAGAAGGTCATTCCGAGCGTCTGCACCCAATGGGGCAGGGCGGTGTAATGCAGGTGATGCGATCCCGCCCACATGTAGAAGAAGGTGATGCCCCAGAAGCTGATGATCGACAGCCGATAGGAGAAGATCGGCCGCTCGGCCCGCTTGGGCAGGTAGTAGTAAAGCATGCCGAGAAAACCGGCGGTCAGGAAGAACGCGACCGCATTGTGCCCGTACCACCACTGCACCATCGCATCCTGAACGCCGGAATAGACCGAATAGGATTTGGCACCCGTCAGGGAAACGGGAACGGCGATGTTGTTGACGATATGCAGGACGGCGATAACTACAATGAAGGCCATGTAGTACCAGTTGGCAACGTAGATATGCGGCTCCTTGCGGCGCGCCAGCGTGCGAATGAAGAGCACGAAATAGGTCACCCAGACGACGACCAGCCAGATATCGGCGTACCATTCGGCTTCGGCATATTCCTTGGACTGCGTGATACCCAAGAAATAGCCGCTGACGGCGAGGATGCAGAAGAGGTTGTAGCCGAAGACGACGAACCAGGGACTGAGCTGGTCGGCGAGACGGGCCCGCGAGGTGCGCTGCAGGACGTGGAACGAGGTGGCGATCAATGCATTGCCGCCGAAACCGAAGAGCACACCGTTCGTGTGCGCGGGCCTGAGCCTCCCGAAACTCGACCAGGCCGCGTCGAAGGCGAGCTCCGGCCAGGCGAGTTGCGCCGCGACCCAGGCGCCGACGCCCATGCCGAAGATCGCCCAAATCATCGTCAGCACGATGCCGACCTTGCTCGGATCGTCGTAGTATTGCGACAGCCGCGACGGCTCCGGCTCGGGCTCGAAGATGACGGAGAGGACGAGAAAGAGCAGGACGAGGCTGTAGAGGAAGACGATGGCACCGTGAATGCCAAGCGTGTCGTCCCTCCCGGCAGCCGCCATTGCCAGACCAACGATCGCCATGGCGATAAGAATGGTTGCTGCGGATCGCCGCTCGCCCGAGGTTAGCTGTCTGATCATGTTTTCGGCCATCCGCTTCCCTGTGACGCCTCGTTCTTAGCTGGCTTCCCCGCTGCAGTCCCCGTGGCTTGTCGCGCAAGCGGCAGCCTCGGAGCGGTTCAGAGAGCCGAGCCAATGTTGAAGAGATGACGCATAACTTTCCAATAACTGGCGAGCATGGTTTCGATAGCTCGAGGCTCATTTGCCGTGTTTGCGGTCCGCGTTCCGTGTCTCATCGGGGTGCGCGGCGGACTATGCGCGAGCCCGGCCGATTTGCCCAATGCCCACGCCGCATACGTTCCGTAGCTTCGCGAATCGCTTGAGCATCGCCGATGCTCAGGAGCGGGAATTGGTGATCGCGGCGAGCGGCGTGATCTTCGGTATCTCGACGGGGCAGTGAGGACCGTCGCAGCAGTATTCCCCGGCGCTATGAAACCTATAAATGCCGGCCATTGGAAAACGTCGCCCCGTGCTGCGACAACTGAGTGCCTGTGTTGCAGATCTCGTCAAGTAACGCCGAGAGCAACCCGGGACGGATAACATTTCAATGTTTGTGGAGAAAAAAGGTATGCGTATTGCCCTACTGATCGCCGGAGCGGTTTCCAGCGCGGTTGCTGTAACGGCCGCATTCGCCCAGTCCGAGTCCAATGACGGCAGCGCGACGACGACGAAGCGCTATCTGCCCGAGTACACCGAATCGGGCGATCTGATCCTGCCGAAGGATTACAACAAGTGGGTGTTCGTCGGCTCGCCGCTCACTCCCAATGCGCTCAACGGCGGCAAGGCCAATTTTCCTGAATTTCACAACGTCTACATCGAGCCAGGCTCATACGAGATCTACAAGAAGACCGGTGAGTTCCCGGAAGGAACGATCTTCTTCAAGGAACTGCAGCTGACGCTTCCGGCCGAGAACCCGGATGGATCGCGCACCGAGCCCTCCGGGCGAGGCTTCTTCCCCGGAAAGCTGAACGGCGCCGACGTCACGGTCAAGGACACCAAGCGCTATGCCGACACCGGCGGCTGGGGTTACTACAACTTCAACCACCACGAGCCGAAGGCAGCGACGGCCAAGCTGCAGCCCAAATCCGAGTGCGCCTTCTGCCACATCGCGAGCGCCAAGAAGGACGACGTCTGGACCCAATTCTACCCGCTGCTGGACGACTGATGGCGTCGGACTCGGGCAGTCCCACTCTCCGAAAAGGCGCGGCCGTGAAGATGGTCCGCTCCAGAATCCTTGCCGGGACTGCAGTCGTCGCCTTCGTCACCTGGGTCGGCGTCGCGCAGCCCGAGAGGTCTAGTTCGTAGCTGACGCAGACGAGAATGCGCATGTATCGCAACTGTCTCCGGACCTATCGGTACCTGGGCACTTGTGTGCCAGTTGATCGACGGGGACTAGGGCGCAAACGAGCTCTATGTCGCCTACTCATCGCGAGGACCGGTGCATGCCTTCTGGAAGACCAGCAAGTTTCCAGACGGCGCTGTGCTGGCGAAGGGGATGTTCGAGGCGGCGACCGGGGAGGTGACGACGGGCATGGCCAATCATACGGAGGGGCTGGTTCGCCATGGTGAAAGAAAGCAAAGGCCGCTATCCCGGGCGACCAAGTATGGGGTGACGGCTGGGTTCGTCCTGGTTCGATGTGGGCGCTCCTTTGAAGAGGACGTCGACTGACTAGAAGACCGCCCGCCCGTTATGCCGCCTCCCGACACGATGCCTCGGATTGGATCTACGTCCGGGGAAATTCCACTTGAAGCAATAGGCCGTGCCCGCAAGCGGCACCAACATAGGAGAATGACATGGGTCGTCCACGATCGTTGAATCTCATCTCTATCGCGCTCGTGCTGCTTCTCTTCGGGACTCTCCGAGTAGACGCACTAGCTTCGGACCTCGTAGGTCATGTCTACATGCAGACCAATGAGACCCAGAACCGCATCATGCACTTCGGTCGCAATGAGGATGGGGAACTCGAGCTACGCGAGAGTATCCCTACTGGGGGCGCTGGCTCGGGCGTCTTCAAGCCGATTAGCGGTCAGGAGAGCGCGCCCAACGCATTCGAGGGCGCTGGTAGTGTGATCCTAGCCGAATCCAACACCCTGCTGTTCACGACGAACGGCGGCGACAACAGCGTGACGAGCTTCCGAGTGAGTCCGGACGGCAATCTGACTATGATCGATCGGCAATCGACTGGCGAGCCCGTAACCGGGCGTTCCGGAACGGCCAAGTCACTCGTCTATCGCCCGCAAAGCCGAACACTATATGTACTCCATGCCTTTGGCCCCAACCACCTCCGCTCCTACACAGTCGCTAAGGACGGAAAGTTGAAGCTGCGCCCGGAGCGTCATTCGGTGAACACCGCGAAGAAGACCGATCGGGTGTCGACACAAGCGGTTTTGTCGCCCGATGGCCGCTTCCTGCTGGTCGACATCCTCTTCGACGCTCGTCCAGCCACCAAACCGGACGGGTCGCCAAATCTGGTCGTGGCGAACGCCTCTGACCCGGACGGGCTCGTGATATTCCCGGTGCGCGACGACGGCACGCTCGAGGAGGCTTCATTTGCCGATGCCGGCGGCGCGGGGCCATTCTACATCGCTTTCCTCAACCGGAGTCGTGATACCTTCCTGAACGGTGTCGCGGTAGGCGACGGCGTACTAGTGAGCCACATTGATGATGAGGGTCACGTGACCAATGGCCCGTTGACCCCGATCGACACCTCGCTCGCGAAGCCGTCTGAGCTCTGCTGGCTACAGGTGACCTCTGACAACTCGCTCGTGCTCGCGACCAATTTCGGCTACGGAACGGTCTCGACCTACCGGCTCGTAGAAGGCCGATTGAGCCTTCTCCAGGACCCGGCCAACAAGGCGATACCGGGCGACGGTACCTTCCGCGCCGTGAACGGGCTCGTTAGCAGCGGACCCAGCGACAGCTGGCTGACTCCCGACGACCAGTACTTTTACCAGATCTTTGGAAATGCTTCGGTCCTCGTCAGCTACCGCCTCGACAAGACGAGCGGTCGACTGACCGAGATTGGTCGAAACCCGATTCCCTACAATAGCCCCCAAGGTCTTGCGGGATTCTAGGCGTCTACCGGCGGAGCGCGATCGACCAGGCAAGATCCAGCTTTTTCCGCTGTGATCAGGTCGGGCGGGCGCGCTCCCGTCACCATCGTCGCCTTGCCGCGCAAATCAGTCAATCGCGAGGATAATGGTGCGGCTTGACGCATATGATCAGAGGCTGGCCTCGCCTGCCTTCATCGTCGTCCGTTCCTTTCCCAGCCAGGAAATTGCGCCGGAAAACTCTAACCAAACTGGTCCAGTTTGAAGGGTCCAGATCAATTCCCAGGCGCTATGAAACCCATAAATGCCTGCCATTGGAAAACGTCGTCCCGCGCTGCGACAACCGAGTACCTTTGGTGAACCGGTAGCGTTCGTTGACCATTTCAGTCATCCCTATTAACCACTCCGCTCGCGGCGCGATTTCATGAGGATCATGCTCCAAGTGAGACGTCGCCGGCAAAACTCGAAACTGAAATAACGGCGATAGTTTGCAGCGCGCCCGGTAGACGCGAGGTCCATCTAAGGTAATGGTTACTTACACGCTATGGGAAATAGAATGATCGGACTATATATATTCATCATCGCGGCAATTTCATTTCGTCTCTTCATGTTGATGATTTCAATTCGTCATGAAAGGCGACTGCGCGCAAAAGGGGCCGCAGAGTTTGGTGTGGGAAACTCACGCGCTCTCGCCCTCGCGCACATTGCCTTCTACGTCGCAGCGTCCACCGAGGGGATCTTTAGTTTCTCGTCCTTTGGCGCTCTGAATCTGGTTGGGTTAGGAATCTATTTGTTCGGCGCCGGGATGCTACTCTTTGTCGTGCGACTGCTCGGACCGCTCTGGACAGTGAAACTGTTCATCGCCGGCGACCATGTGTTGGTCAAGCACCCCCTTTTCCGCTACACCCGTCACCCCAACTACTACCTGAACATAGTGCCCGAATTGATCGGCTATGCTCTAGCTTTGCACGCGCCGATCACCCTGATTGTAGGACTGCCGCTCTATGCGATTCCGCTTGGGATCCGCATCCGTCAGGAAGAAAGGGTTATGCGAGACCGTTTCGCTACATACTGATGGTTTGAGGAGAGAGGCATGGCGCGAAGTCCAGCATTTGCAGATGATCTCTTAAGGGGTTGGCCCCTTCAGTGACTTCAGCCGCCGAGCGTGGCGTCACGGAAGTCGGCATGGTGCGCTTCAAGCTGATCGTCGCGATCGTAATGACAGCGTTGGACGGCCGCTTCCTTGACCGTGCAGTTCATGCGCTCGACTTGGCAACTTGTCCAGGGATGCTACATCTCTTGGGTCTAGACCACCGGCGGCCGCGATCGGATCTGCTCGCTTCCGATGACCGACGGGCTAGCGGCTTAACTTGAAAAACAGGGTGACAAAGTCGAGCTGGAATAGCGTGATCGCGGGGATGGAGTGAGGCAGGAGGAGACCGATTCAATCCGCGCTTTCCTTTCGCGTCGCGAATAGCCGCGCAGGCGCGAAGCCGGTCCCAGGGCCCCACCGGTAACGATCGCGACTTTGCCGCCAAACGAATTCATGGTTTCTCCTGTAGTTGGGCGTTTGCAATGTGGTTCGGTTATCTCGCCGCTGGGAGGCGCTCAGCGAAGGCGCTTATTTTTAAATTCAACAAGGTACGATCAGTGCTCCGGCCCTGCTTCCGCGTTTAGGCGTCAGTCGGCGATTTTGCGTTCCACAGGATGATCGTGCCGATAGTACCGGCACAGAGAGAGGCCGCAAGGATAGCGATTTTGGCGACCGCAAAATCACCAGCGGATGGAAAAGCCTGGCCAGCGATGAAGAGCGACATGGTGAAGCCGATGCCAGCGAGCGCCCCGGCACCCGCGAGCTGACGCCAACTATAGGCTTCTGGTTTATCGGCTATACCGGTCCGCACGGCGACCATGGAGGCAACGATGAGGCCGAGCGGTTTGCCCAACACCAGCCCCGCCATAATCGCCAGGACAAGGGGACCGCGGCCAGCAAGGACGTCTCCGGAAAGGACAACGCCCGCGTTCGCCAGCGCGAATATGGGCAACACAAAATAGCTTGATCGTGCCCCGGCGCGCCGCAAAAGGCGGTCTGCCGGGGATTCCAGGCGGTCGTGTATGAAATCAAGGGCGTTGAGTGCCGGTAGGGAAGGTCCGTGACGGAGAACCTCGCCGCCATGCTTTGCCTCTTCCAGCAGAATGGCATCGGCCTGCATCATCAGGGTGTGCAGATTAGGCGGTGGGCGCGTCGGGATAAACAACGCCAGGAGCACCCCGGCAAGTGTCGCGTGCAGACCTCCAGCATGGATGCAGGCCCAGAGCACGACACCGATCAGGATGTAGGGCAGGACCAGGTAGACGTGTGAGCGATTGAGAAACGCCAGCACTACCAGTGTGCCTGCCGCGGCAGCAAGATAGCCGATGTGGAGATCGGCGGCATAGAACACCGCAACTACCAGGATCGCACCGATGTCATCCACGATGGCGGCGGCCGTCAGGAAAACCCGCAATTCCAGTGGTACCCGTCGCCCCATCATCACGATGAGCGCGACCGCGAAGGCCGTATCGGTCGCCATCGGGACGCCCCAGCCACGTGCCAGGGGACCAGCTGGACTTAGCAGCAGATACATAAGTGCCGGAACAATCATGCCACCGACAGCGGCCGCAATTGGGAGTGCTGCCGAGCGACTGTTTGCGAGGTGTCCTACGGTGAACTCGCGCTTGATCTCGAGACCGACGACAAGAAAAAAAATCGTCAGCAGCCCGTCATTGACCCAATGCCGCAGCGACATTCCGAAGTGCCAGGCGTCGACCACAAAACCGAGCTCCCGGTGCCAGAATTCCGCGAAGGCATCCCCGACCGGTGAGTTCGACAGTACGAGTGCCAGTACGGTCGCAACGAGCAGAAGCACACCCGCCGACGGTCCCCAGCTTGCGAAATCGAGCGCCGTTGCCCTGACGCGGTGGCCGAGCGTACCGAGCATCGCGTCACTGAGCGTGGCCTCGTCCCATGGCCCGTCGTACCGCCGGCCGTTAATGAAGAACGTCGGCGTCAACGTCACGCCATTGGCGCGGGCTGTGCGTTCATCCTCATCAACGCGCGCCCGCGCGCGCTCGGAAACCTCTGGGGCGTCGAGATAAAGTTCGGCCTTGACCGCGGCAAGATCGTCCTCAGTCAAGGTAGGCGACCGCGCCATCAGTTCCACGTGAACTTTCCAAAACTGCTCGCGCGTCGCGCACTCCGCCATTTCGGCCGCGCGGCGGGCCAGGTCGTTGTTTGCAAGTGGACGGTGTCGAAACACGTACCGCATGCGGTCGCCCAACCGATCGCGCAGCGAGGCGATGGTCTCGCTGGCCGCGCGGCAATGGGGACACGCGTAGCTCCCATATTCGACCAGGGTGATCGGAGCGTCGGAGGCACCAAGGATATGGTCGCGTGTCTCGTCTACCGGTGGATCAAGACGGCGGGAAGGGATGAGCAACAAGAAAGATCTCCGGTTTCCCGCTCGCGCCAACGGACAAAAAGCGAGTGGCTGCAAAGTGTCGTGACTTGGTTCGGCGTGGATAGTCATAGAATGTGGAACCGACCAAAGTCACTTTAAGTGCCTTCCGGATGCGCCAAAGAGGCGAGTCATTGCGATCTTGCAGACACCTTTCGGCAAGAATGCCGCCCAAAAACGATGGCGAACCAACTTTCTTTCCGATCACTTCCATCGACGACGGCGAGTATGGCGTGTAGTCGTCGATGGAGATCCGGCGCCTGAACATTGCCAGTGGCGTGCCGCTATTTAAATGTTGCAAGGTAGCCGATAAGGTCCGCCCGATCTGTCGTGTCCTTCAGTCCCGCGTAAGGCATTCTGGTACCGGGGACTGCCTTTTGCGGCGATTCCAAAAATGCATCGAGCGTTTTCTCGTCCCAGACGATGCCGGAATTCTTCATGGCGCTACTGTATCGAAAGCCGGTCGCAGCACCCGCCTTTTTGCCGATGATTCCTCCCAAGCCCGGTCCGACACGATTGGTGTCGTCCGTCGTATGGCAGGCGGCACAGGCCTTGAAAACGCTCTCCCCGCGTCCGGCATCCTGTGCGTAGCCGGGGCTGACGATTGAAGCCACGAGTGTGAGGACTGCAATGAACGGGCCGATTCGTCCTGAAAACTTCATTTTTGAACTCCTTCTTAGTAAGCGGGATTAGAGGTGCCGCGGCCGCGCGACATAATCGTTGAGGTCGTCGCCCAGTCTCAGCGCGAGCGCCCCTAGCGGTCCTGTCGGGTTGTAGCCAGCGTTGAACGGGTAGACGGAAGCACCAACCACGAAGAGGTTCTCCGCGTCCCAGTGCTGCAGATGGGGAGACACCACACTGGTGGCGGGGTCGGATCCCATGATCGTGCCGCCCGTGACGTGGGTAGTCTGGTAGACGCGGGAATCGTAGGGTCCCTTCCGAGGCGCCGCCGGCGGCGCGATGTCGGCGCCCGTCGCCCTGGCGATCTCATCGATTTTTTGCGAGAGATACTCGGACATTTTGCGCTCGTTCTCACGGACGTCGAGCGTCATGCGCAGGAGCGGCTGCCCGTATGCGTCAACGTAAGTCGGATCGAGATCGACGTAGTTCTCGCGATGCGGATACCAACTGCCATGGGCGGTAATGCTGAAATTATGCGCATACCAATCGGCGTTGGCCTTTTTCCACGTCGACCCCCATTTCGGCATCCCCGGCGGTACGGCTCGGCTCGTAATCGGCCGTCCATTCGTCACGTTGGCGTAGATGTAGGCGCCGCCGAGGAAGCCGAGGTTGGTGTGGTCGAAATTGTCGCCGTTGAACTCGTCGATCACTGTCTGTGAGGCGCCGGAAGCGAGGAACGGGTTGATCCAGCGGTTCTTGAAGAAGACGCGCGTGCCGGACATCGTCTGATGGCAGAAATTCTTGCCGACTACCCCGCGACCAGTCTTCGGATTGTAAGGTGTCCCGATTCCCGCCATCAGCAGGAACCTGGTGTTGTTCATCGTGAAGGAGGAAAGCACGACGATGTCGGCCGGCTGTTCGTACTCCCGGCCGGTGACGCGATCGATGTAGCGTACACCCGTCACGCGTTTGACTTGGCCATCATAGAGAATGTCGAGGACATGGGTTTGCAATCGCAGTTCGAAGCTCTTGCGTTTGCGCAGCATCGGATAGAGCAGGAGTTCAGGACTCGCCTTGGCGTTGGCTTCGCAGATGAAGCGCTCGCAGTGGCCACAGAACTGGCATTGACCGAGCTGCATGCCGTCGGGGTTGGTATAGGGCTCGGGCGAATTCGCCGCCGGCATAGGAAACGGTTTGTAACCGAGCTTATTGGCCGCTTCGCTGAAGATCACGCCTGCCTCTGTGATAGGCAGAGGCTTTTGCGGGTATTCGTTCTGCCGTGGTCCCTCGAAGGGATTTCCGCCCTCCTGCAGTTTGCCGCGCAGATTCCCCGCCTTGCCGGCGATGCCGAACAGCTTCTCGAACTGGTCGTGATAGGGCTCCATCTCGGCATAGGTGACACCCCAATCCTGGATTGCCATCTCCGCTGGAATGGCCTTCTTTCCATAGCGGTTCTCAAGATGAGTGCGCAGGATTGGATCGTATTCGGCCCAACGCCAGGTTTGGCCGTTCCAGTGATTGGCCGCGCCGCCCATCCCTTCGCCCGGTTTGAAGGCTTCGAGACGCCGTATCGGTAGCGCCGTACCGCGTGCGTCATGGCGGAGCGTGTACGTCTGCACCGACCAATCCTGAAAGAGCTCGCCATGGACGTCCCAGCGAAGCTCATCGCGTTGCGAGGGCAGGCTCGTTGCCGCGCTGTGGGTGCGGTCGTATCCGCGCTCGAGCACGACAACATCGACCCCCTTGGCCGTCAGTTGCCTGGCCGCCAGCGCGGCGGTGAATCCGCCGCCAACGAACACGACGGTTCGGCGTTTCAAGCGTGTAGCCATGATATCTTCCCCCTCAGCTGAAATCGGCGATGGATTTCGGATCAGCTGCACCGGGGAAGGGCTTGCCACGGAAATCGATCATATCCTGCGCGTGAACTGCAGGGAGGCCTGGATAGCCGATCGCCTTCCAGAACACCTTACCCACATTGCCGCCGTAAACAGGATCGGCGAAACAGGCTTGCGCAAATAATGGGTAGACGAGTTCGTTGAACCATGAGGCGAGTGGCACTCGCTCGTCCGCCACCTTGCCATCGGAAATTTCCTTGAGAAAATGGTCGGCGCCGCTCTCGTCCAATTCGTTGAAGCGCTTGTCATATCGTTGGCGGCAGGCCTCGTCCGCCGCGGCGAGACCCGCCTTGAAGAACTGTTCGGGTGTGAGCGGCAATTGATAGCCGAGTTCAGGCTCGCCCTCTTGCCAGGGGCCGCGCATGTAAAGCCGCGCACCCTTACCGAATCCGCCGGCGAGCTGCCGATCGATGAAGACCGCAAGACCGCAATCGACGCCACCCGGCGTCAGCTCGTCGGCCGGACACATGACGTCGACCATTGCCTCGACAAACCCAGCTTCTTCCGGCCCTAAAGACAAATAGCCGGGTTCCGGTCGCGGCAGGTGGCTTTCATCAGAGCCAACGTTGTCATTGGCGGTCTGGGCGGATGCAGGTTGGGTTGCGAGGAAGGCCACCGGCGCCATCGAAGCAGCGCCGGTGGTTGCGAGGATAGCCCCACCGAGAAAACCGCGCCGGCTCGAATGGATGAGCTTGTCCATCTGATCATTGGTCATTGGCGTTGCAGTCCTGCTTTTTAGATCACAGCACAATCGCGTGATTTAAGTAGGTTTTGACATTGACGCGGTTCTGGATTTCCTGAACCGCTCGCCGTCCCCGACCCCTCACGTACGAACGCGGATGATCGTCTTCCAGTTGATCCGCTCGGTCGGGTTGACGGCGACGACGACGTTGTCGAGGGTCGAGACGTTGTCGATGACCGTCCGCAGCCGTCCGTCCCGCACCCGCACTTAGGCACGATGCGAATGTTAACCGTCCTAGGTTGCCCTCAGCGCTAATCGATGAGATCTGCAACAAGGGTACTCAGTTGTCGCAGCGCGGAACGAAGTTTTCCAATAGGATGTATTTATAGGTTTCATAGCGCTCGGGAATACGGCTGCGGCGGTCCACTGCCCCGTAGATACCAAGATCGCGCAACTCGCCGCGATCATCAGTTCCCGCTCGAAAGCCTTGCCGATCTCCGGCACAAGTGCCGTCGTTCCGGAGTCTTCCAAGCCCGCGACAACCTTGTCGGCCGTCTGTTCGATGATCGGACGAACGGTAATGACAGGGGATCGCCATTTCGAAGTTGAAGGATCGCCGGCGGGCGAGTGCAGCCACTGCGCCGCCCATGGTCAAGCGATCGCCGATCGGCACAATGCCGATGGCGCGCCTATGTAGCTCTTCGATCAGCGCGATGTCGCCAAAGATGTCGCTGTCGCCCATGTGACAGAGCGTCTTGTCGTTGGGGAAAACAGAGGACGAGGCCGGTCGGATTGCCGGGATAGGCATTCTGCCCGCCTTCCATACTGAATGACGAGGAATGCAAGCCATTGACGAAACTGGTGGTGGAACCGCCGCAGTCCACTATGCCGCCGTGAAATCCGGGATTGACGTTAATACGATTGGCGCCCTTGCCCAAATAGTTGCAGATCTCGAAATTGGCTACCAGCATGGCGTCAGTCTTTTTCAAGATGGCGAGCGCGTCGCCGACGTGATCGTTGTGGCCATGCGTGACCAGCACATGCGTGACACCCCTGGCGGATTCCTCCCACCCTTGTTCCAGGGCGGGTTATCGGACAGAAACGGATCGATCAGGATCTTGGCCGCGCCCAACTCGATGCCATAGGAAGCCCTCTTCTCGATAGACCCCACCGTAACAAGCTCCGATCCTGAACCGGCAATGTTGCGAAACAGAAGCTGCAATATTGCAGGAACGAGCTATGTCGCTGCGTCCGGCACCGGTGATGTTATCGGACGAGCTCTGCGAGGCCTTCTTTGGGTGATCGAGGTAAGACCAGCGTATAATTCCACTGCGAGCGCGATTTCATCAACATTGCTCCCGTCCAAACAGGGAGACTCGCATGACGGGTTATTTTGATCCGCAGGTCCGCGGACGCGACAACGGTTGTAAAGGTTGCGGCGATGAGCCACCAAGAGGTTGACCACCGCGTAGCAAACAGCCTCCAACTCATCTCCTCCCTCCTCTCGATACAGGCAAGGGAGGCCTCCGATCAATCGGTCCGCGATGCCCTGCTGATTGCAGTGCGCCGTATCAATGCAGTGGCTGCCGTCCATCAGCAGTTATACCGATCGAGTTCGGCGCATGCTATCGACATCGCGTCATATCTCCTCGATCTAACCGCGAAGATCGAGCAAGTCTGCAGTGGCAGTGTGGGGCGCAAGCAGATCACCGCCCATATCCAATCGCTCGTAGTGCCGGCTGGCTTCGCGAGCATGCTGGGTATCCTGATCAACGAACTCGTCATAAACGCTTGCAAGCACGCCTACGCTCCTGACGAGCCGGGTGACATTGACGTCTACTTGTTCTTCCCGAACCAGTCCGAATTCCGGATGGAGGTCAGGGACTATTGTGGCGTCGCAGATGTCCACAAAGTCTCGATAACGTCAGGTCTAGGTATGCGTATCATCGACGCTATGTGCCACAAGCTGAACGCCGCCTACGCGCATGTCGCCGACGAGGAGGGCACCCGCTTTCTCATGCGGGGCACCGTCTTCCCCTCGGGCGTATGATGTATCCCGCCCAAACGATGATTCGACGCCGCCGACCCGCTGATGCGGGCAGCAGTGTGAGCGGCATATTTGCCGCCGCGCTTCTGCAAAATTGCAAATAGATGTGGCTACCGCTTGGAGCCTCGGCGGATTAATTTGTCTGCCTTCCGAAGAAGGTATCGGCATGACACGCTACACAAATGACAACTGAAGGAACGGCTTTAACGGGAAATAGCTCGCCAGCCCCTAGTTCCTTGGTCGACGATGGACTGCCGGCGCTGGTTTGGCGCGTCGACCCGGCGCTGGGGGGGCACAGCTTCAACCGTGCCTGGGAGATGCTCACAGGCCGCGGCGAAAGCGACTTACGCGGCGAGGGATGGCTGGAGGTCGTTCACCCGCAAGATCGCGGGGCGCTCGCTTTTCTGTGTAACCCCTTGCCTGATTGCGCTCCTTCGACATTCGACATTCGAATACAGGATCAGGATGGTCGACATCGCTGGTTTCTCGTCAACTGCGGAGCGTTAGTCGGGTTGTTACGCCGAGTTCTCGTAGCGCTGCCAATTGACGAACGAAAATCGGCCGAGTCGGCGCGCGAGCGTGAGCTGGCGGACGTTCGTGCAATGCTCGACAACGCACCGACCATGATGTGGCGTACCACGGCGTCGGGCGACATGGATTATGCCAACGAGCGCTACCTCAAGGCCTGGGGACAGACGCCAGATCTGATCAAGGGTTGGGGATGGAAGAATTCCGTCCACCCCGAAGACCGCGACGGGATGGTTAATTATTGGGCCGCTCACAGGTTTGGCGACAGTGACGGTATGTACGAATTCCGTGCGGGCACGAATGAAAGCGGATACCGGTGGTACGTTTCCGTCTGTACCGCGCGGCGCGATGAGGACGGAAAGGTCATCCAGTGGTATGGCGCCACCTTCGATATTGAAGGTCGCAAGCAGGCCGAGGAGCGGCTCCGGCGCAACGAGGCGTTCCTTCGTCAGGGGCAAATGATAAGCAAGACGGGAAGTGTCGGCTTGAACCTTGTCACGAACGAGCATTATTGGTCGGAGGAAACCTACCGTATCCTGGAGCTCGACCAATCGGTCACGCCGAGCTTCGAGACATTCCTGAAGCGCGTTCATCCCGACGATCTCGACCATGTTCGCACTGCGTTCGAACACATTACGACCAGTGAGAGTGGCATCGACCTCGAGCATCGTCTCGCCATGTCCGACGGACGGATCAAGCACCTGCGGCTCCGAGTCAACCCGGCGCAGCCTGGAAACGATCGGATGGATGCGATCGGCGTGATTGTGGACGTCACCGCCGCCAAGATCGCGGAAGAAGAAATGCAAAGGGCGCAGGAGGATCTCACCCGGGTAGCGCGGATCGCCACCGCGGCCGAACTGACTGCATCCGTGGCACACGAGATCAATCAGCCACTCTCCGGTATCCTAACCAACAGTGAAGCATGCCTGCGGTGGATCAACCGACCCGAACCTGATCTCGTCGAGGCGAGGGAGGCAATCGAACGGACAGTGGTCGGTGCGCGACGGGTCAGCGAGGTCGTCCGGCAGCTACGCGCGATCTTCGCTCGTAAAGACCCCGAACCGGTCCAATTCGATCTCAGTGATCTGATCAGGAGTACTCTTCCGTTGATGCGGTCGCATGTGAACCAGCAGAGGGGATCCGTCAGCCTTGATCTCGCACCGGATCTCCCTTTTGTCTTTGCCGATCCGATCCAAATCCAGCAAGTCATCATCAATCTTGTAATGAACGGGCTGCAGTCACCAGGCAAAGAAGGCGGCGAACGCCGGCTCGTCATCGAAACCTCCCACGATGCGGACGACATCGCGCTCAGCGTCAGCGACGACGGCTTGGGTATTGACGAGAACGACCTGCCGCACATCTTCGAGCCCTTCTTCACTACGAAGACCGAAGGCATGGGCATAGGGCTCTCGATCTGCCGATCAATCGTGGAATCGCGCGGCGGCAGGATCTTCGCGCGCAGCAATACGTCAGGGGGTGCAACTGTCGGGTTCACGCTGCCGATAGAAAGGTCGAAACGACCCGGGACCACTCCGAAAGGGATCGCCAAACCCTGATGCTTCGCGTCAGATGCCGCTATACGCTCGTATGATAGGATAGGTCGCTGCTTTAGATTAACCTCCAAGCAGCGTTGCTGGCGAGCCAGCGGGACACGGCCCCTGGAGATGGAGTTCGAAGCTGCAATTGATGTCTCATACGACCACACCGCCGCCAAGCGGCATGCCAGAGGCCATCGTCCTCATTGTTGACGACGAGGAACAAGTTCGCTCAGCGATCGGCGGTCTGGTTCGCTCCGCTGGCTATCGATCAGTACTATATGCCAGCGCGGTCGACCTTCTGGCCAAACCGATTCCGGAAGGCGTGCGCTGTCTGGTCGCGGACATCCGGCTCCCATTGGTCAGCGGCCTGGATCTTCAGAGCGAACTCGCCAAGAGGGGCGAGCGGATACCGATCCTGTTCATCACCGGCCACGGAGACATTCCGATGTCGGTTAGAGCGATCAAAGCGGGTGCCGTCGATTTTCTGCCGAAACCATTCCGCGACCAGGACATCCTGGACGCCATCGCCAAGGCATTGGCCGAAGACATGCGGCTGAAGGAGCTGGAAGAAGAGCTCATCTCGCTGCGCAGCCGCTTCGAATCACTCACGCCGCGCGAGCGTGAAGTCCTGCAACTCGCGTCGTTGGGCCTGCTGAACAAACAGATCGCAGCCGAGCTGGGCTTGAGTGAGATCACCGTTAAGGTCCATCGCGGTAGCGCAATGCGCAAGATGAACGCGCGGACGCTCGCCCACCTCGTTCGAATGATGGAAGCCCTCGAACGCGGCGCGCTGCAAGTGCAGACACCTGTATAGATCAAGCCGTCGTCGGCCCGGTCGCCATCTCCTCTAAGGTGCTTTGGCGGAGGATTTGTCATTGCCAACCGAGAGGATTTCATTGGACGAGAATACCGTTATCGCCATCGTAGAGGATGATGAACTCGTCCGCGCCTCGCTGGCGGGTCTCCTACGGTCCTTCGGCATCAGGGCAGAGGCATTCTCGTCCGCGGGCGATCTTCTCGCTACCGATCCCGATCGCTTCGATTGCGTCGTATCGGACCTTCAGATGCCCGGTATGACGGGGCTCGACCTCAGGCGAGTTCTGAGCAACCGCGACAAAGCCGTTCCCGTGATCATCGTCACCGCGTACCCAGAGCGCGTCTCTGACGTTTCCCGGTCCGACGACGGGTTGCACTTGCTCGAAAAGCCCGTGGACAGCGGGCAGTTGATCGCTTGCATCGAAACCGTCCTTGGGCGAGGGATCGAGCACCAGACGTCCGACGGCCGATAACATCAGAAGGTGGCATCCAGCGAGGACCGCCCGGAGACGGAGATTTGAAGAGGACGTGCTGTAAACCGGTATCAAGACTGGCTCTATATTTCACGATCTGTGAAGCCACCAATGCACATGGATTCAACTGGAGCATCTGCCGCAGTGGGCGTTCAACATTTCCGGCGTCGTTCTGAATATCGCTCATCATCACCGTAGGTCCGGCGCGATCAACTTGGCGCTTTCCCGCAATTTCACGAGAGCCTTGAAGCGCATTTTGTCCTTGGCGAAGACTTGGAAGATCCAGCCGTCATCGACGGTCATCCGGATGCTGCAGGCGTCGATTTCACTTCGTTGAACGCCCCCTTGCCGATGGAAGCGGTGACACAGCCTTAAGAAGGCAGAACGCCTCGGCCGCAGACATGGGGTTCCCGGCACGCCGGCCCGGCTGGTTGCCTGGGAACTCATATCGGGGATATTTCCATGTGCTGACTTCGAACGCCTTGGCGAACGAATCCTGCTTGCTGGCCTGCGGAGCCTCTTGCAATAGAAATGAATGCAACGTCCTCGCCATCGTCGCTGACGAAAACGAAGAAGGCACCCCATTCCGCTCACAGGAGCCCTGCGACACAGGCCCGGAATTACGCTGAAGCTCAATCCTGGCAACACCTGACCACTCGGAGCAAAGAGCGTGCTATACGGAGGATATAATGGCGCAACCGTTTGTAGAGCCTTGCAGTCGTGGCGTTATCGAAGCCGAGCCATGTCCACGGGAACTCGGGCGGGATATACCGCCTCGCCGCCGCGAGATAGTGCTTGCAGCATGCGTGTTGGCGTCCTCGATGGCGTTCATCGATGGGTCCGCGCTCTCGGTGGCACTTCCGAGCTTGCGCGCCGATTTGGGTGCCGATCTCGTCTCGGTGCAGTGGGTCCTCAATGGGTATGTTCTTGCACTCGCGTCTCTTACGTTGATCGGCGGCGCGCTCGCCGACGTCTACGGAAAGGCACGCATGCTGTCGGTCGGTTGCCTGGTGTTCGGCATGGCATCGGCAGCCTGCGCGTTGGCTCCGTCAGCAGCTTGGCTAATTGCCGCCCGGGTCGTGCAGGGAACTGCCGCCGCGCTTCTTACGCCGGCGAGCCTCGCCCTTATCGGCGCAACGTACCCGCGGGACGAACGAAACCGAGCGATTGGGGTATGGGCGGCAGCGTCGGCGCTGACCACCGCCGGGGGGCCGATATTAGGCGGATGGCTGACCGAGACCTTTGGCTGGCCGGCCGTGTTCTGGATAAACCCGCCTCTGGCATTCGTCGCGGTGGGACTGTTGTTGGTCTCCGCGCCCGAGGATCGGCGCGAACCGCGTCGGTTCGATGTAATCGGCGCGATCATCCTCGCGACGGCGCTAGGTTTGGTCGCTTATGCACTTAGTCAGATCGGTCCAAGCAAGTCGCAAGGCGCCACCGGCGATCCATCTCTGTCGACCCTGCCGATCGCAGCCGTAGCCGGCCTCGGCATCGTTGGGCTCGCCCTTTATGCGCGCTGGGAGTGCAGGAGTGAACATCCGATGACCCCGCCGCGTCTCGTGAAAAACCGCGCCTTCTTTGGCCTGAATGTCGCGACTCTTCTTATCTACGCCGGGCTCTCGATCATGTTCTTCCTGCTGCCCTTTGATCTCATAGACCGTCGCGGGCTGCCCTCGACCGAGGCCGGGCTTGCGTTCCTTCCCTTCACACTCGGCGTTGGTATTCTCTCCAGGGCGTTCGGCGGCTTGGCAGACAAGATTGGCGCCCGGTCTATGCTCATGGTGGGGTCGGCAGGTGCGGCTCTGGCCTATGTCTGGATGACGCTTGGCAAGGAGGCTTCGCTGGCCATCGGTATAGTCGGTCCGATGGCGCTCGTGGGCTTGTCCTTTGCCGTGCTTGTGGCGCCGCTCACCGCCTCCGTCATGTCGAGTGTTGAGGATGCCGACGAGGGGCTCGCTTCAGGAATCAACAATGCGGCGAGCCGGATTGCGCAACTCGCAGGTGTTGCGACCGCCGCAGGCATCGCTTCGTTTGCGTCCGGCTACGAAATCGGCCTTATGGCCGCAGCGGCTGTTTCGCTTGCCGGCACCGTCGCGGTCGCCACCATGGTACCGGAGACGGCAAAGGAAGCGAGCGATCTGCAAAAGACTTAGACTGGGAGATCCAGCATAATGTGTCCTATCAAGCTAAACGCCAAAAAGGTGTTAGGCACTACCCATGCCTTTGTTATCAGCGAGACGATAGCGTTCCTGACGCAGGCGGTGTCAGTAAAGGATGGCGCGATGCACGGGCGCCGTCTGAGACCTAAACAACGCGCGACGGATGATGGGATCAACCGGCGCGGAAAAGGCGAGAAAAAGGGCAAGGTGGGTGGCAGGGCGCTTATCAGGCTAAGCATCACCCCGGTTATATGCACTTATCCTTGGTCCACTGATCGCTTGACGTCATCAACCCTAAAGGATCGGCTATGCCCGGGGGACATCTCTATGCCAATGTCCGGCAGCTGCCGATCAGCACCCTCGCCATGCGCCCCAAGACGAGCCCGAATGACGAAAACCTCCTCAGCCGCGCTGACGGGGTTTTCGCGGCTCGAACCGTGTAGATACTCGGCGTTAGGCGTGTGCGTCGTTCTTTCGATCTGAACACCCACGGTATCGTCCTTGCCGCAGGTGGCGAGGTGGTGGCCCTGAATAGGACGAGGCGAAGATCATCAGGGCGGTCACAAGGCCAACCGGGACGCCCGCGAGAACCTTCTTCAGGCGGGGGGAGGACAAAGAACGCGTCGCGGGTATGGTTCGCCGCGATCGCCACGGCCATGATGAGCGCATGTCCGATCAGGTCGATGCCGTCCGAACGGATAGACCGCCGCGTTGAAGATCACGAACAGGGCGACGGCGGACAGGTGGCGTACGAGACGCGCCCAAAGGAGACAGAAACCCATCATGAACTCGGCAACACCCTCCATCGGTATGAACACGTCAAGCGGCATGCCAAAGGTCAGGAACGGCTTTGTCCTCCGCGAGAACACGAGCATGGCGATCAGGAGCTACCCCACGAAATCAGTTCCGACGGGTCTTGAGATCGAGGGCGAGGTTGACTCCTCCGACTGCGAAAATGGCGACAAAGAAAGCCGCCACTACGGCCCGGACGAAGTCATCAAGGCGAGACCAGAGTGGTCCGTGATCTGCCACGATGATGTTCGCAAGCAGCGCTAGCAGTCCGATATAGACCGTGAGGGGTTCGCCTCCGAGGCTGATCGCCTGGAGCGGCTTCAAGCCGTTGATCCAGACTAGGTAGGTCCCACCGAAGAAGCCGACGGCCCATCCGGCCAGTAGCGCCGGCGCCCTGAACCAGTTCGTGTAGAGGCCGAACACAAGAGCCGGGAGAGTCTGCAGGATCCAGATTCCGCCGAGAAGCTGCAGGTCGAGCGCGAACCGTGTCGGAAGGAACAGGATCACGAGAAGCGCGCCGACCTTCACGGCAAGCGAGGTCACCTTGGCAACCTTCGCCTCACCAGCATCGCTGACGTCCGGTTTGATATAGGCCTTCCAAAAATTGCGCGTGAACAGGTTTGCAGCGCCAATGCTCATCACTGCGGCCGGAACGAGCGCGCCGATCGCCACGGCGGCAAAGGCAAATCCGGCAAACCAGCTCGGGAAAAGCGTCTGAAACAGCGCTGGAACGACGTCGTTCGCGCTGGAGACCTGAAGATGCGCCGCATGTCCCATATAGCCAAGAAGCGCGAGAAGGCCGAGTAACAGCGTGTAGGCCGGGAGAAAGACCGCGTTTTTTTGGATCGTGTTCGCTCCGCTGGAGGCGAAGACCCCGGTCAGCGTGTGCGGGTACATGAAGGCCGCAAGCGCTGAGCCAAGTGCCAGCGTCGCATAGGCGACGTACTGGCTGCCGTCGAGCAACACACTCCCGGAGCCCTTGGCCCGGAAGGCCTCGTCCGCGGCGGCGAAAACCGCGGCGTAGCCGCCAAGCTTGGACGGGATCAGCGCGACGGCGGCAATGACCGCGATATAGATCATGATGTCCTTGACGAAGGCAATAAGCGCCGGCGCCCTCAGGCCGGAGGAATAGGTGTAGACAGCCAGAATCAGGAATGCGACGGCAAGCGGCACTTCCCCTTTTAGGCCAAGGGCCTTGAATACCGCCGTCATGCCAACGAGTTGGAGCGCGATGTAGGGCATCGTCGCGATGACGCCGGTAATGGCGACAGCCAGCTCGAGCGCGCGCGATCCATATTGTCCGTGCACGACGTCGCCAGCTGTCACATAGCCGTGGGCTTTGGCCCGCTTCCAAAGCGGCGGCATCACCATGAAGACGAATGGATAGACGATGATGGTATAGGGCAGAGCGAAGAAGCCGTAGGCACCGACGGCGTAGACCAGCGCAGGAACGGCGATCACCGTATAGGCGGTATAGAAATCACCGCCGACAAGAAACCAAGTGACCCAGGTCCCGAAGGTTCTCCCTCCCAGGCCCCATTCATCGATATGAGCAAGCGTCTTGGGCCTGCGCCAATAGGCAGCGACGAAACCCATCACCGTCACGAGTGCGAAGAAGAAACTAAAGACGGCAAGCGCCGTGCCATTGAACTCAGTCGTCATGGCGGACGCTCCGGTAAGCAATCGAAGTGAGGAGCGCAGTCACCGGAACCCAGGCGAACTGGTACCAGTAAAAGAAGGGAAAGCCGAGCAGGACCGGGTCGTGGAAATTGTAGAAAGGCACCCAGAGGAGCCCGATAAAGGGTGTGACGAGCAGCCAGAGCGCCGCTGTTGAGAATCTTTTGTCCATTGCCGATTTCCTTGGGATCCGACTGAAAAGTTAAGTGAAGATTTCAGCAAGCGCTCTGGGTCGCCTCGAACCGGAACCATGTGCGGCGTTCCGCCTCGTCGATCCAGTTTTCGATCAGGCTGGCCGCGGCGACATCGCCACGCTCGTTGCAGACTCTGCTCCATGCCGCATTCGGTCGACGATCAGTTGCCGTCCCTCGACCTCCGTCTGGTATTCCAAGAGCCGCAGCCCAGAATTGATCTCAGCAAGAAGGTTTGAGATGTCGTGCAGAGCCGCTTTCACGGCCTCGTCTATAATGACGGTGCCTTGATCTTGCGTCAGCGGAGTAGAGCGCGACGCGCTGGTCAGCGGTAAGTCGTGGCACAGCACGCCGGCAATTTCACCATCTCTGCCGATCACAGGGATCTCGAACCTCCTAACGACCAGGGCGGCGTCGCTCTCAAGCGGTGATAGATACCGTACGGCGGCGTGAAAAATCCGACCCGGCTCCACCAATACACCCGCAGTGTTCGCAAGAACTGCAGCCGCATCCGGGAACAAGTTAAATTCGTTTATCCCACCGCCGAGAGGCGTGGCGACTTCGATTACGTCGTTGCTTTGCATATCGACCTCCTGGTTTCCCAATCTGGCATCGTGGTCCGCGGGTCACTCGCGGCACCCAAAGTTTCGGTACGAGCATGCTTTGGAGAGTGGCCTTGCAACGGCAGAGAGGGAAATCACCTCTCGCCATAGTGTCGATAGACGATCGTTATCGCCGTTCGCCGCTTGGTCGCGATGCCGTAGCGAGGAAATGCCACGAGCCGCATCGCACCTCGAAACCGACGTTCTTATTCTGCGGAGAAGTCTAAGCCGCGTTCGAACGCTGTAACGGCAATCAATGCCGTCGCGGCCTGCGTGACTGGTGTCGCGAAGGTCGGGGCCGTGAGCCCCCTTGGTTGGTGTACGGGAACGACGAAAGGCACGCAGGCACTATGGTCACTCATGATTAACATGAATAACTCAAACGCATTTTCACGATCTAGCGCCTCTTCGACGAATTGGTCATTTTTTCGCGCCAACGCACTCGAAGGTCATTCAGGAGATGATCGGCCTCTGCGGAGTTTCGCTTGAAGCAACCGTTGCCCGTTGCTTTGACACCGATCGGAGCACTCACTGGCTCAACGACGACGGTGATCGCCAAGAAAGAGACAGCGGACGCGGCCAGCTCCGCGCCCGGAACGGCGGCCATTTTTTGACTCTCGAATAATGAGAGGCAAAGTCTCGAATCTCGCGTATTATCTTTGAAGGCGAGAGGTGGCATTTTGGCTCGGGAACCCCGGACAGGAAATAGGACGAAAACAGGAAGCGATGAACGACCGACTTACAGCGTTGAAACTGTTTGTCCGCGCAGGTCGCTTGGGCAGCTTTTCGAGCGCCGGGCGTGAACTCGGTCTCTCTCAACCCTCGGCCTCACGCCTTATTGCCGCATTGGAAGCCGACGTCGGCGCGACGCTCTTCAGCCGGACAACCCGCGCGGTCGCGCTGACGGAGGCTGGAGCAACCTATCTGACGCGGGTGGAGGCGATCTTGGCGGCGCTCGACGAGGCCGATCACGAGGCCCGCGGCACTGGAGAGCTGCGAGGGGTGCTTCGCGTCGGCACCTCGTCGTGCTTCGTACTCCGGGAGATCATTCCCAGGCTGCCGAAATTCTTGTCAGCGCACCCCGCGCTTCGGGTCGAATTGCTGTCGAACGACCGGTATCAGGATCTGGTAACCGAGAGCATCGACGTCGCTTTCCGGTTCGGAAGCCTGCCTGACTCAAGCGCCATCGCAAGGAAGGTGATCGACGGTCCGCGCATTCTTGCAGCCACCCCCTTCTACCTCGAAGAGCACGGCACGCCGATGATGCCGTCGGATCTTGCGCATCACGCCGTAATCGTCGGCCCTGCCCATCGCTCACCGACGCTCTCGTTCCGAAAGGACGGGCGTGTTGCGTCCGTCCGTGTGGAAAGTCAGTTGTCAGTGACAATCAATGAAGGCGCAATCGCCGGGGCGAAGGCCGGGCTGGGTATCGCCGCCTTGAGCCTGAATAGTGTGAGGGCTGAGTTGGAAAGCGGGGCCCTCGTTCGCATTCTGTCCGACTGGGACTTCGGCTCGATGGAAGTCAATGCCGTGTTCGTGAGCGGAAAGACGATCAAGCCCGCCGCGCGCGCGTTCACGGATTTCCTCGTCGGGGAGCTTCGGCGCTGACTTCACGGAAGCATTCCTGGCGGTTATGGATATGATAGCTTTACTCGAATGGTCGCCGGTTTATTTACTAAACGCACCGGCTGGGGCAGATGCGGCGCTAAGATCTCCCAATTGCCCGGCTCTCCCGCATGCCTGGGCATGTATTTGCCTGTGGATCAAACCCCTTCGTCAATATCGCGGCCTATGGCGCTACTGGCAGGGTCGGACGCCTCGGTGATCAAGACCGAACGGTATGGCGGCTAGCGACGCCGCAAGAAGCGCTGAATACAATCGGAGGAAGCCCTATGACACCACAGGACAAGGCACCCGCGCTCCGCGAAGTTGTCGTCGCAAGCGACCCCACCAATCATGGCGCGCTGGTGGGTTATGTCGGCGCATCTCAGTTTCTGATCGGCGGCCCAGATGGCGTCGGCCGCATATCTCCCGGTCCCAATCCTTACGACCTTCTCAGCGCATCTCTCGCTGCATGCACCGCTCTGACCGTTCGTTTTCAGGCCCGGCTCCGGAATTTTCCGCTTGAGCGGGTCGAAGTGGGCGTCAGCTTCCACCACGGCGCCCAAGGTGAAAGGGATTCGTTCGAGCGCGCTCTCGTGCTGGAGGGAGGACTCGACGTGCAACAGCGCGCATTCTTGCTGGAGGCCGCAAACCTTTGCCCCGTTGGCGAAATTCTAGGCATTAGTGCGGACATTCACACACGCCCGGGCGCTACTACCTCCGGCCACAACACAAGCACTCAGGCCAGCTACGCGGATGATCTGGCTGAACTCCAGATCCCGTATATCGATCCGGATTGAGCTCTCTCGTGCAGTCGATCACAGTACTTGTGGTACCACGCCCTATCATACCCGCGGGGTCTCAGGTTCCGGCTACGCGGCTTCCATATCGCCGTCCCGAGACCGGGATGGATACGCCAACCGCCATTTCAGGGGGACCCGCGCCCTACCGTTCGCGCCGATAACAGGCTAATCATGCGATAGGCCTCTCGGAAAGTGAGAGAAGATGGATCGTTTGGAAGCTATGGGATATTTCATCGCCGCGGTCGAAGCCGGGAGCTTTTCCGCGGCTGGGCGCCAGTTGAACGTTCCTCTTCCCACGGTCAGCCGCAAGGTTGCTGATCTCGAGGCTCATCTCAATACCCAGCTCCTGATTCGCTCGACCCGAAAGCTGGCGCTGACAGAGGCGGGGGTCTCGTATCTGGCCGCGTGCAAACGCATTCTCGATCAGGTTGACGAAGCCGAATCCCAAGTTGCTGGAGAGCATAGCGTTCCGCGCGGCGGTCTTACAATCACGGCGCCGATCGTCTTCGGTCGGCTTTATGTCGTCCCGGTTGTGACCGCGTTCTTGGCCGAATTTCCGCAGATAAATGTCTATTTGACGCTGTCAGATCATACGCTTGACCTCGTTGATGAGCACGTCGATCTCGCCGTTCGGATGGGGATGTTGTCTGATAGTACGCTCGTTGCGACCAAGGTCGGCGAAATTCGCCGCGTCGTGTGCGGGAGTCCCGCCTATTTCTCGGCGCATGGAACGCCAAAGACGTTGGACGGTTTGGCCAAGCATATGTGTGTCACCTATACCGCGCTCGCCTCAGGGATGACCTGGATTTTCAACCCCCGAGACGGCAAGCCGAGCCGAGCAGTCCGTCCTCTGTGCCGATTGAAGATCAATACCGCCGAAGCAGCGATAGACGCCGCCATTGCGGGCGTCGGCGTTACAAACGTCCTCTCATATCAAATCGTCAAGCCAGTCTCCGAGGGGAAACTGTCCGTCATCCTCCAGGATTTTGAGCCCGAACCGACGCCGGTCCATATTGTTCACGCCCGGCAGGCGCTGTTGCCATTGAAAATGCGCCTTTTCGTCGATTTCGCCGTCTCACGTCTGCGCAAGTCCCTGGACGACGACCTCGCAAAGCTGAGATAAGGTCGCAGAGGTGGCACGACACGCGCGAGGGAACCCCGCTCATGTCATGCGCGAATATGTCAAATTTGCATTTCAGTACTACCGGCACACTGCCGCCGATCCGATGTCGATAGGAAACCTGCCGAATACGGTGAGGATAAACCACAATGCGACTCCAGGATGAGCTCGATGCGGCTAGGGATAAGTGTTATGAAACCACCCCTCCGCATATTAGTCGCGTCCGCCAGGAAGCCATTGACGACCTGGTCTCCTCCGGGGTCGCCGAAAGAGCTATTCACGCCGGAGATCACGCCCCTGGATTCCGGCTGCGCGATCCCGATGGCAAAGTGATTTCGTCCTACGACCTTTTAAACAGGGGCCCAGTCCTCATCGTCTTCTACAGGGGCGGATGGTGCCCCTTTTGCAACCTCGATTTGCGTGCGATCGAGACCGTTGCGCGGGAGCTCCGATCAACGGGTGCGTCTATTGTCGCGGTTTCTCAGCAGTCTGCGCACGAGAGCCGCGCCACGGAGCGAATGAAGGGCCTATCGTTCCCAAGCCTGGTCGACCATGGCGGGAAGGTCGCTGGTGCGTTCGGCCTGCGTTGGAAGCTATCGCGAGAGTTGCGAGCCGCCGAACGGGAATGCGGTCTCGACCTTGCCGCCGTGAATGGCGAGTCGAGCTGGACACTGACGATGCCAGCTCGGTACGTCATAAGTTCGGAAGGGATCGTCGAGTATGCCGATATCAGCGCCGACTACACCCGACGCGGCGACCCCACAGATCTCTTTCCCGTCCTTAGGCATCTGCGTGCACGCCCGGCGTATTGATCCTCGACGGTGGCCGGCTCCGGGTTCCAGAAAACGTGTCCGCCCGTCCAGGGATGCTGGACGCGGGTTTCATCGCGCCGGCAGCGGTGGCAACGTAGCTTTCGGAGACAGCGCCTCCGCGCTCCGCGTGATGCTGCATTGCCAGCGCACGGGCTCAGCAGTGTCGGAAATAGTTAGCGGTGAACACAATGGAGCTCCACCAGGTTCGGTACTTTCTGGCTGTCGCAAGCACGCTGAACTTCACGCGTGCTGCGGAGATGTGCAACGTCACGCAACCGGCCCTGACCAAGGGCGTGCAAAAGCTGGAGCAGGAACTCGGGGGCGAGCTCATCTACCGGGAACGCCAACTCACCCACCTCACGGACCTGGGGAAAGCGGTGCTGCCGATGCTTGAGCGCGCACTCGCCTCGACAGAGGCTGTCCGACGCCGCGCGCGTCAGTTTCAGCAAAAGGAGGTGGCTCCATTAACCATCGGTCTCGCCCCATCCATTTCCGCCTCGCTCGTTCTTGAGCCTATCGCCGAAATTCGCAAATTCGTCCCTGGCCTCCATGTCGAACTTCGGGAAGAGCCGCCAAGCCGCCTTGTTGAGCTCCTGCTGGAGGGCGAAATAAACGTCGCCCTGGTTGGGGATCTCGACGATACACCAGAACGGATCGACGATTGGGCGCTGTTCGCAGAGCGCTATGTCGCCGTTCTCGCCCCGTCGCATGAACTTGCAGACCGTCCAGTGATCGCAATGGAGGCGCTTCGTGAAGCCACCATTCTGGATCGCTCCTACTGCGACGTGGCTCCGAAATTTCACCGTCTCTTCTTTCCCGACGCGCCGCCGCATCATAACCATCGCAGTTGCCGGGACTTGCACCTGCAGCATTTGGCAGCCGCGGGGTTCGGAATAGTCCTCGCTCCCGAGCATATGCCCCGGTTACCCTCCCTAAAGGCGCTTCCGATCGAGGGGGATCCGGTCTGGCGGGAGGTCCGGCTTCTTGCCGTGCAGGGCCGCCGCTACTCACCGGCGCTCGACGCCTTCGTAAAGGTGGCGCGGCTGCACGACTGGTCTCTTCACACGGGATCGCCGCTCCAAACCAAGCACCACAGCCACCTCGAAGCGACCGGTGTGTCCGCATGACCCCCCGCATGTCGCCCAGTTCTTGAGATGCCCGGTGTGCAGATGAGCGTCGAATTGATGTCCGACCATTTAACCAGGAGCCTCAATCAGGTGCGTAACGAGCTGCTGGCCGGGCTCAGTGACGCGGACCGGGAGTCCTACCTCTTTCTCGTCGATTGGCTCCGCAGGACGGATGTCGCGTCGCACGCATTGCAGGTCGGCGACACGGCGCCGGATTTTCTTCTGCCCGATGCGCATGGACGACTCCATTCGTCCGAACACCTTCGCGGTGAAGGGCCGCTTGTGGTCAGCTTCTACCGGGGTGGATGGTGCCCATTCTGCAACGCAGAGCTTCGCGCTCTTCAGGCGCTCAAGGCCGAATTTGATAGCCTGAAGGCGAATCTTGTCGTGCTGTCTCCCGAGACCCGTGATCTGCCGAGGCAGCTGCAACGGCAGTTGAACCTCGACCTGACGATGCTCGCGGACGTCGACCATGGCGTGGCAATATCCTACGGCGTCCTGTTTCGTGTCCCTGACGAAACCAAGGCGCACTACGCGGGGCAAGGTTACGACTTCGCGCACCGTCATGGCTCGACCGAGTGGATGCTGCCAATCCCGGCGACTTTCGTGATCGATCAGGACGGCGTCGTCAGAGGCGCCTTCGTCGAGCCCGATTTTACCATCCGCCAGGAGCCATCCGACATCCTCGCCGAACTTCGCCAGCTTCCTGCCAGGAGCTGCCAGGATCGAGATTAAACGTCCCACCCTAGAATGAGAGCTGCCGTGCACCGATTTCCACACGCTGTCTTCGTCGCCGCCGGGCTCCGTACACCATTCGGGCGCGGAGGAGGTGCACTCGCCAGCTATGATGCTATCAGCCTGTCGGTTCCTATCGTACAGGCCATGGCCGATCGCGCCGAACCCGACCTGGTCATCTGGGGAAGCGTGATCCCCAACCTCGGCTGGAGCAACATCGCGCGCGAAGTCTGGCTCGACGCGAAGCTCAATCCCAACGTTCCCGCGTTTTCGGTCGTGCTTGCTTGTTCGACCAGTATGACAGCAGCGCTTACCGCAGCCGGCATGCTTGGCGGCGGAGTCGACCTCTCCGTGGTCGGAGGCGCAGAAGTGATGAGCCGTCCGCCAATTGCGCTGACATCCGAGGCATCGAAACGGTTGACCGACCTGTTCGGGCGAGATCCCGCCGCCGCTTTGGCCGCGCTGCGGGCACTCGAACCGCAAGACTATGTGCTTCCTGTCAAGGGATGGGCCAACCGCATCACAGGCCGCACGATGGGCGATCATATGGAAGAGACCGCGAGGGAATGGCACATCAGCCGCGAGGCGCAGGACGCATGGGCGCTCAAAAGCCACCAGCGTGCCGTTGCAGGCTGGAACAGTGGCTTCTTCGACGATCTGGTGATCAAGCTGCCCGAACTCGAGCGTGATGCCAATCCGCGCGACGATACGTCGGCCGAGAAGCTCGCCGCACTTAAGCCTGCGTTCGACAAGACGAGCGGACGGGGAACGCTGACGGCCGGGAATTCGTCACCAATAACCGATGGAGCCGCCGGCTGCTGGATCGCCAACGAGGCCGGTATCGCCCGACTGCCAGCGAATACGCCTTATCTGCGCTTGGTCGATTACGAGATAGCAGCGGTCGACCACCATACCGAAGGGCTGCTGATGGCTCCATCCTATGCGATTCCTCGCCTGCTCGCCCGCCACGGTCTGCGGTTTGACGACATAGACCTCTGGGAGATCCACGAAGCCTTCGCCGCCCAGGTGCTGGCGAACGTCGCTGCCATCGAGCGTGATGATTGGATCCTGTCCAAGACTGGCGTCGACGCGGATTTCGGCACCTTTACGTGGGATCGCGTCAACCCCAATGGCGGCTCGATTGCGATCGGCCACCCGTTCGGCGCCACAGGCGCGCGGGACTTGAGTCAGACGGTAAAGGAGCTCTGGTCACGACCCGTGGGATCACGCGCGATCGTCAGCGTCTGCGCCGATGGCGGCCAAGGGACCGTGGCCCTGCTTGAGCGGGTTTGACAACGCTGGATCCGCGACCGGCGACGGGTCCGTTTCCTCGGCGTCCTTCGAACGGGATGTCGAAATATTAGTGGCCGCCGCGATGCGGGCATGTCGCCGCAAAGCGAGCAACGACTGCCGTCCGATAACTGCATGAAACATGCCGTCCCGGACCTATCGGTTCCGCAGAACCCCGTGATCGCCAGATGGTTCGGATATTCGGGCCAGCCTATGCAATGGAGAGTAAGAATATGACAAACACGGCTGCAATGCATGGCAAGGAGGCCGCATATCACGGTGTGCCGGCTGAAGACGACTACGGCTACGCACAGGCGATCAAGATCGGAAACACGATCCATGTGTCCGGCCAGCTCAGCCACGACGACAAGGGGACCATGATCGCGCCCGCGGCGCTCGATGAATCCGGCAGGCCGGCGGACTTCTCGATGATGGCAGAGCAGATGCGGGTGACCTATGCCAACGCCGCAAAGATCCTGGCACAGTTCGGTGCCACCCTCGACCACGTGGTGGAAGAGACGCTCTATGTCCTCGATGTCGATGAGGCGTTTGCGGTCGCGGGCAAGGTGCGCAAAGAAGCCTACGCCAAGGCGCGGCCTCAGTGCGCCAGCAATCTGATCGGCGTATCGAGGCTGGCCTTTCCTGACCAGCTCATCGAAATCGTCTTCAAGGCAGTGCTTCCTCCAGATTAGACTGGCGGCAGCACGCTCGGGCCTATCCTGACCTATGCCTATCTGCGAGATCAACCTCGGCCAGTCCGGTCGCTCCCCGGCGCGAGACGTCTTGCCGGCGCTGGATCACCTGCGCGGCCTGTGCGCCGTTTAAACCGCGAACAACGAGCGGCCGAGGGACCGTGGCCCTACTTGAGCGGGCTTGACCGACCCCGCTCCAAGGAGCGGCGCGCGCCGCTCCTCTCGGCGTTCTTCGAACGGGACATCGATATTGTCGCCGCGTTTGATTTTTGAGCGCCGCGTCGATGGCATCGATTCAATAACCAAAGGTCATTGGCCCATCGAGTTTCGCCGCAATATTTTCGCTCGTGTCCAAAGGAATTCGAAAGATGACGACCTACCGCACACAGGCAGGGGGACGATGAAGTCAACCGTCGTGACGGACCAGGCGGCGGGAACGGCCGGCCGGCGCTGTCCAGATCGGTCGGCTGCGTCCAATCGGGCCCGCCGGGTGTAACCTGGGAAACTACCCAAGGCCCCTGGCATGAGATGTCGAGCGGGCTCCAGCCCCGCAGCATTTCCGGCAAAGAGCCCGAAAATACTTTTTACCTCAACCTATCCCTTCACGCATAGGAACCAACATGACCAACGGAGTTACCATGACGAACGCCGTCATCGAAACTATCCTGAGCCGCAGCGCCGCCAAGTACTACGACCCTACCGCCACCTTGAGCGATGACCAAATCCGCGAGCTGGTGCGTATCGGCACCAGCGCGCCCACATCCTTTCACTTGCAAAACTGGCGCTTCATCGCCGTACGCACGCCTGAAGCCAAAGCCCGGTTACTGCCGATCGCCTGGAACCAGCCAGCGATCAGCGATGCGGCCGTTACTTTCATCATCGTCGGCCAGCTGGCCGATGCCAGCACTATACCACAGCGCCTGGCGCCGGTCGTGGAAGCGGGCATCATGCCGGCGGCGATGGTGCCGGAGTGGGAAAACCCCGCACGCGGTCTGTATTTCGAGCAGCCGCAGCGCCAGCGCGACGAGGCGGTACGCTCGGCCACCTTCGGCGCGGCGGCGATGATCTATGTGGCTCGCTCATGGGGCTTGGGTTCGACGCCGATGATCGGTTTTGACGCAGAGGCCGTGCACAGCGAGTTCGGCCTGGCCGAGGACGAAGTGCCGGTCATGCTGTTGTCCATAGGGGCGGAGCGCGCCGGGAACTGGCCGCAGAAGCCGCGCCTGCCGGTGGCCGATGTGCTTGAACTCGTATAACAGTCAGTAAAACCAGCAGCTTACGGAGAATAAATGGCAAGAGCTGTAGCCTTGACGCCGGAACAGGTGCCGGCTGAATCGAAACCGACCCTCGATGCGTTCACCAGGAACATCGGGTTCACCCCAAATATGATGGCGACCTTCGCGCAGAGCCCGATCGCGTTCAACGCATGGGCCACCCTGCTCGGCTCCTTGAGCAAGGCGCTCGACGTGAAGACGCGTGACAGCATCGGCCTCGCCGTCTCTGAAGTGAATGGCTGCGACTACTGCCTGACGGTTCACAGCTTTACGGCCGAGCATATGGCCAAGCTGCCGGCCGATGAAATCATTCTCGCTCGGAAGGGCCATGCCAGCGACCCGAAGCGGGACGCCGCCGTCCAGTTCGCGCGCAAGGTCATCGAGACCCGAGGGCAGGGTCGGTGACGCCGATGTGAAAGCGGTCCGCGATGCCGGCTACACCGACGCGAACGTGATGGAAATCGTCGCGCTGGTGGCCATGTACTCCCTGACGAACTTTTTCAACAACGTGTTCGATCCCGAGAAGGACTTTCCGGCCGTGACCCCTGCCGGCTCGATCTGAACTCTATCCGCTGGCATCGATCATCTCCGAGAGTCCTAGGAGGTGTCATCTGATGCAGGCGTAACGCCAAAGCCCGGATGCACGCCCAGGAAAAGAGTCTTGGAAATGCGTCTGGGCTTTCGCATGAGCCGACAAGTCCAGGAGGACGAAAGTGACAGTCAATCCGATTTTTACCCGCTGGCCGGCGCAGTACCCCGATCGGCTGCAACTTTTTTCCGCCCCGACGCCCAACGGGGTGAAGGTCGGCATCATGCTCGAGGAAACCGGCCTCGCCTATGAGCCGCACCGGATCGACATCATGGCGAACGAAAGCCACGACCCGGCCTTTCTCGCCCTCAACCCCAACGGCAGGATTCCCGCAATCTACGACCCCGACGGGCCGAGCGGCACGCCACTCGCGCTATTCGAATCGGGCGCTATCCTCCTCTATCTCGCCGACAAGACGGGACAATTCATCTCGGCCGATCCGAACACCCCGCTACGAGACGATCCAGTGGGTGATGTGGCAGATGGGCGGAGTCGGGCCGATGTTCGGCCAGGTCGGCTTCTTCAAACAAATTCGCCGGCAAGGCCTATAAGGACAAGCGCCCGCGCGACCGCTACGCAACCGAATCAGCACGGCTGCTCGGTGTCCTCGACGAACGGCTGACAGGCCGCGATTGGGTGATGGGTGCTGACTACAGCATCGCCGATATTTCGCTGCTCGGCTGGGTGCGCAACCTGATCGGCTTTTACGAAGCCCGCGAGCTCGTCGGCTTTGACCGCTTTCTTCGCGTGCAGGCGTGGCTCGACCGTGGCCTCGCGCGTCCGGCGTGCAGCGCGGCCTGGAAGTGACGGCGGCCTAGAAGAAGCCCGGAAAGGGTAGGGAGGGGCAAGCGCCGCAAGGGCAGGGAAGACCCTAGGCCGCCCCGGAGCCGCGTAGCGGTTGGGCCTACTGACCGCAATTGTCCTGACACAAGGCGCATGGCCTCGTGTCTTCTTCATAACATGCTCATCAGCCGCGTTACAGCTTTGGCGTTGCCACCGTTTGAACAAGCACGTCGAGGACGAAATCACTCTGATCGAGGGCCGCAAAAACCAGTGCTTCCTGCCGTGCGCGCGGCGTCGACGGCATCGATTCCATAGCCACAGGTCATTGGACCATGGAATTTCGCGGTCCTATTTATGGCTTGCCTGCAAAGGAGTGCGGAAGATGAACACGTACAACAACGATCCCGAGGCAGTGTCGCTGCCGACGCCAGAACAGTACCGGGTCACCCAGCAAGACGGCACGGAGCGACCGTTTCAGAACGAATACTGGGACGACAAAGAACCGGGGCTCTATGTCGATGTGGTGTCGGGCGGGCCGCGATTCACGTCCGTCGATAAATTCGACCGCCTGGGTTGGTCGAGCTTCACAAGGCCCCTGGAACCGACGAACGTGGTCGAGAACGTCGACCGGTCCCACGGAATGACCCACACAGAGGTCCGCTCCAAGCACGGCGACAGTCATCTGGGGTATCTGTTTCCCGACCGGCCTCGGGACAAGGGAGGTCTGCGTTACTGCATGAACTCGGCGTCCCTCCGCTTCATTCATCGTGATCAGCTTGAGATCGAGGGTCATCGCGAATACCTCAAACTTTTCGCTCAGGGAGCTTAGCGATGGCTATAAAAACCGAACGCGCAATTCTTGCCGGGGGTTGCTTCTGGGGAATGCAGCAACTTATAAGGCGCCGTCCAGGCGTCATTTCGACCAGAGTCGGCTATTCCGGTGGCGACGTGCCGAATGCGACCTACCGAAGTCATGGCACCCACGCTGAGGCGATCGAGATCATCTTCTACCCGGAAGAGACAACCTATCGGGACCTGCTCGAGTTCTTCTTCCAGATCCACGATCCGACGACGCTCAACCGTCAGGGAAACGACCTTGGCACGAGCTACCGTTCCGCGATCTTTTACACGAGTGACGAGCAACGTCGCACGGCCGAAGAGACAATAGCCGACGTCAACGCGTCCGGCTTGTGGCCGGGGCGCGTCGTCACAGAAGTCGCGCCGGCCGGCGATTTCTGGGAAGCGGAGCCGGAGCATCAGGATTATCTTGAGCGCATCCCGAATGGCTACACCTGCCACTTCGCTCGACCGGACTGGAAACTGCCGCGGCGAAACGCGGCGTGATGTTTAACGCAGAGACTTGGCGGGCTCGACATGACTCATGGCATTCTGGGTAGCGTTGCACCAAAGCTCCTCGTTCCGCATTGGATCGATGAAGCCGGGCAGCCGCGATCTCCCTTAACACTCACAGAACTAGGTCCACGGCATCGCGTTTTGTTCTTTTATCAGCATTGGTGCCCTGGTTGCCATTCGCACGGATTCCCGACGCTGCTTGCGCTGATTGAGCGATCGACGCCTGATGATGTTGGATTCGCCGTCGTTCAGACGGTCTTCGAAGGGGTCGAGGTGAACACGCCTGAGCAGTTGATTCACGATCAGAAGAGATACGGTCTACGCATACCGTTCGGCCACGACACGGTCTCGCAAGACGGACTCTATCCGACAACGATGGTGAATTACCGCACAGGCGGTACCCCTTGGTTTGTCATCATCGACCCTGCTGGAACAGTAATCGAGAATGGCTTCTCGATCGACGCTAACAAACTCCCGACGGTTTTCGGAAAGCAGACGTAACTACGTCCAGCCGTACGTGTTGCCGACGGCTTTTGGACGGTTGGACACGGCTTTGGGATCTCCCTGACACGAGCTTGTATGAGCTACGTGTTCGACTTGGGCTTTCGGTCCTCGATAGCCAATGGAAAAACTCTTGCAAGGTCTTGCAATGAAACCTTCACAGCTCTTCCAAACGGCGCTCACGCCAGATGACCTCCACACCTTCTTTCACGAAGTGCGTCAGACCAGCGAAAGACTGGGTGAACCACTTTCCGATGCCGATGCGACAGTACAGTCCATGCCCGACGCGAGTCCGGCAAAATGGCATCTCGCACATACGACCTGGTTCTTCGAGGCAATGGTACTCAAGCCATATGTCCCGTCATACGAACCCTTTGATGAGGATTTCAACTTTCTCTTCAACTCCTATTACGAAACGCTCGGGGCGCGACAGCCACGGCCCCGACGCGGGATGATCACACGACCCGCGTTGAGTCAGATCCTGGATTATCGCAAGCATGTCGATGACGCGCTCGACTCGTTGTTGCGCACGGGCTCAGACCGCCGCATAGCAGAGCTGGTGGAGCTTGGCTGTCACCATGAGCAGCAACATCAGGAGCTCTTGCTCACCGATCTCTTGCATCTGTTCGCTCAGAACCCGCTTCATCCAGCTTATCGTGATCCTGGGCCCGTCGACGTGGAGACTGCTGATCTTCCCCCGCTCTCCTTCACCGAGTTCGACGGGGCGATCGTTGAGGTTGGGCATGGATCCGTTGGATTCGCGTATGATAGCGAAGGTCCGCGACATCGCGCCCTGGTCGAACCTTTCCGGCTCGCCAATCGACTTGTCACGAATGCCGAGTGGGCGGACTTCATCGATGACGGTGGCTATAAGAAATCGCTCCTATGGCTATCAGAGGGTTGGGCAAAAGTGCAGGCCGAAGGATGGTCCGAACCTCTCTATTGGGAGGAGCGCTTCGGACAAAACTGGACGACGACACTGAGAGGTTTCCAACCCCTCGATCCCGCCGCACCGGTCACTCACATAAGCTACTTTGAGGCAGACGCATTCGCGACATGGTCCGGAAAGCGCCTTCCAACAGAGATTGAGTGGGAAACCGCGGCTCAGGGGATCGCGATCCAGGGCAATTTCCTCGACACGCATCGTCTTCGTCCCAAGCCGGCATCACCCCACCTTGGCGGTCTTCAGCAGATGTTCGGGGATGTCTGGGAGTGGACCCGCAGCGCCTTCTCCCCATATCCGCGGTTTCGCGCGGTTGAGGGTGCCGTTGGCGAGTACAACGGCAAATTCATGTCAGGTCAATTCGTGCTGCGCGGGGGCTCCTGCGTCACCCCGCCAGGCCATATCCGCGCGAGCTATCGAAACTTCTTCCCCGGACATGCTCGATGGCAGTTTTCGGGCCTGAGGCTCGCTGAGGATGCGTGAAGGCCTGCGAACCAAGATACGTTGATCCCAATCTGAAGGGGACACCTATGAGAAAGCAACAGATCGTTCCCGACATGGAGGTGATCGGCGCCGACGGCGTACATGTAGGCAAGGTCGACGCCATTGTCGATAGCCGCATCATACCAACGACGCGAGTGGTGGGGGCAGTCAAGGGACACAATCACTTTATCGACCTCGGCCTGGTCGCTATCCGCCTTTCAGCGAACGCGCCCGTAGCCGTCGAGGAAGAGAAATCACGTAAGCCGGTTTGACCGCGCATTCACGGACCATCTGTCTGGGGCCGACCGAGGGGCTGGTACGATGGGTGAGTTCGATCCAGTGGCAATCGGGCCGCGCAACGCCGACAACGCCGAAAGGAAATGACTGTGACGTCAATCGAACAGGTGCGCACGACGTCGACAATCTTTGCCGACATCGGTGATCTGGCTGCAGTAGAACGACTGAAACCAGTGGACAGCACTACAAACCCGACGATCGTCCTCAAGGCCATAGAAAGCGAGACTTTCGGCTTGAACTCATAGCAAAAAAAGGAACGAGAAATGGCAGTCGCGACATGGAACGGGACAGTGATAGCGGAATCGGAGAATACCGTTGTCGTTGAAGGCAACCACTACGTCCCGCCGGAGTCCGTTGATAGGCGGTATCTTAGGCAGAGCCCGACGACCAGCCGATGTCCGTGGAAGGGCCTTGCGAATTACTGTTCGCTTGTCGTCGATGGCAAAGTGAATGAGGACGCAGCATGGTATTACGCCGAGCCCTCCGATGCGGCCGCGGCCATCAAAGGCTACATCGCATTCTGGAAAGGTGTGGATGTAAGGTAATGGACGGACTGCCGTCGTCACCCCACCTTAAGGGCCGCGGGCGGCTCATCACTCGGGGCGCCGTCCGCTTCGATGTCGCAGGCGACCAGGACGCGTTTCGCTTCCGACCGATAGTCTGAAGGGTCGGTCCCGTAATGCTTGCGGAAGGTTCGCGTGAAGCTGCTGCGGCTCTGATATCCGGCGTGAAGTGCAACTTGGTCGATGGACGCTGCATTGGCAGCCAGCAGACCTGCCGCATGCCGCATGCGAAGACGTCGCAGGACGGACATCGGAGATTCACCAAACGCGGCCGTGAACCTCGCCATGAACGCCGAGCGGCTCAACCCTACCGATCTGCATAGGGTTTGAACGCTGAACTCCGCCGCCGGACAGGATGCCATTTCGGCAAACGCGCGCGCTATCGGCGGGTCATTCAGAAGAGAAAGGTGCTCCACCCAAGTGTTTGCCGACGTCAGGCTGCGACGAAGCAGGGTCAGCAGCACGAGCTTGAATAGCGCCGACGCCATCGGTCCGCCACCGATCTCGCGCGCGGCAAGTTCAACCATCGCATAGCTCATGACCTGGTCGAGCTGATCATACGCATCAAAGGTTTCGACTACCGGCGAAGCGAGCGAAGCAAAGAGATCCAGTCCCGGACCGTAAACCGCATGGAAGCAACCGCAGACGAGCGACAATGCCGCTTCGCCTTCGCCGATCGCGCAGCGGTGCACCGAGCCAGGAGCAAAGGTGCTTTTCTTGATGCTGCCGGCGCCAGAACGGGAGCACCCGAACGATGAACCGGCCGCGACGATGTCGATCGACTTATTCGCCGGCGCCACGACGAGCATGTGCGGGACGAGCTCGATCGCTGCTTCGCCTTCGATGATGATCATGCCGGAACCAGTGAGACCATAAATTATGGTCGGCAGATCGCCTCTCTCGATGTGGAGGCAGGCCCGAGCGGCGACCAGGCACTCGGACAACCGGGCCGAGGCCACGTCCATTGTCCCCATCAGTTTGTCGAGATCAGCTCGCGATATTCGCCAAAGCGGTTCGCCTGCCACGTCCAGAAAGCCTCACGGTGCATCAGCTCACATCAGCTCGACGATCGGAGGCTTGAGACAGCACTGCCTGACGCGGGCGCGCCGCGTCGCGCGTCAGGTGAAAGGTCTTATGCGGTCCGGCCCGATTGGCTGTTGAGCATCAATATTTGCGCTCGCCCTCGAAGAAGGCTGGTGCACAGTCGCGCAGCTATGCGGCTCGGTGTAGTCTCCCCGCCCAAATATGATAATTTCAGTCAACGCATGAATGGGCAGCAAAGGGTCCTTTTTCGCCGCCCCAATTCGATGAATTACAATCCGACGATCGCCGCTCAGCAGCGAATGAGCCCGAACAGGCCGAATAACGCGTCCGCATCCTGCCAAGCCTCTGCAACCCTCCATCCGCCAGAGCGGGCAAGCCGCTCGAAGCTCTCCGGAGTATATTTTCGCGAGCTCTCAGTGTGGATGGTTTCCGACGTTCTGAAGAGGAATGTCCGCTCACAGAGAGTAACGCGCTGGTCGCATAAGCTGACCAGGTGCATCTCTACGGCTTTCTCGATCTCGTTCCAGCGCGCCACGTGCTTGAACTGCTCTAAACGGAAGTCGGCGCCCAGTTCGGTGTTGATCCGCTCAAGGAGGTTGAGGTTAAACGCGGCCGTCACACCCGCGCTGTCGTCGTAAGCGCGTAGAAGTGTATCTACATTCTTCTGTAGATCGACACCAATGATGGCGCGCCCGTCATCGCCCAAGTGACGTCCCATCTGCGTAAGCAAAGTCTGCGCCTCGATCGTGTTCAAATTCCCCATTGTCGAGCCCGGAAAAAATCCCGCCCTGCCGCCGCCGGAGCCATCAAACGGAACCTCAAACACATCCAGGAAATTGCGCTCGATGGGGCGCACCCAGAGTGATGGGAAGCGCGAAGCAATCCGCTTCGACGTTTCTGCAAGGAACGCGTCCGCAATATCGATCGGCACGTAGCCACGCGGGTCACGCAGCCCTGCCAGCACAAGCTCCGTCTTAACGCCAGCTCCTGCACCATACTCGACGAGAATCGCGTCAGACCTTACAAAATCGGCGATGTCCCTCTGCCGCTCTTGCAGGATCGACGTTTCGGCCCGAGTCAGGTAATACTCGTCAAGCTTGGTTATCTCTTCGAAAAGTGCAGATCCTCGCTCGTCGTATAACCAACGGCTCGGCAGGGTCTTCGCATCAGCCGATAATCCGCCGATCACATCTCGGGCAAATTCATTTTCGACAGGGTCGATGCTGTTGTTTACATGAAGCATAGTTTCCGCTTTCGGTGACATGTCAGATGACGGCCGCGGTAAAGTCGCAGCCGATAGAATCACCGTACATTCTTGCGTGGCACAGCGAGTCCCCAATGCGTTTCCAATCGTCCGCCCAGCCGACGCAACGCGTCGTCTGGGTTCGACCCTGATATGAGTTCGGTTGGAAAAGAGGAGCTGCTTCGTCCGAAAATTCGCCGTCGCCCCGCCGGTTCCGGGCCTCACGCCAACGATACCCAAAGCCAATCGAAATCATGGCCAAATGGAATTTCGAATTCCATCCGGGACGTTTAATACTCATTCTTTCGCGATGCGTGCAGTGGAAGACGCATAGCGAAAAATTTGGACGACTTGGCGAGAGTTCGGCTGAGGAAGGAGCTCCTTTCTGCGCCTACTAGCGCAATGCATGGCGGTATCCGGCACGCTGGAGAGTACATGTGCTTTTCGATATACGACGTCACCGTCCCAGTAATGCTGCAGGGACTAGCGGTTATGGATGACTATCTGGATCACGCTCAAAAGCTGGAGCGCTCCAATTGCCTTGATCCGGGAAGCGTACTGACTGCCAAACTTGCTCCCGGCATGCTGACGTTCGGTGAACAGTTCGCGGTCAACTGCAACAAGGTCGAGCTGCACTTGACCAAGCTTATGAATCGAGGCTGGCCGACTCCAAGAATCGTCGCGATGATCTATCCCGCCCTTCGAGGACGTCTTCTAGAGACGCGCGGCTTCCTGCAAACGATCCAGCCCGTAGAACTCATGAGTGCTCAGACCAACACCTATCAACTGACACCGTCCGTTGCACGAGGCTGGTTTGGCGGGAATGATTACATTCGACACGTCGTACTAGCGGATTTCTTTTTCCATATCGCGGTCGCGAACGCGATTCTACGGCATCTTGGAGCCGCGGTGGGAAAGAAGGACCATCTGGGACATCTCACGCCCTATGGCAGCGGCGACTACTCCTGAAGGCCGGCTCGCGTCATGCCCAAGACCTCGTGACCAGCGCACGCGCACCGTGGGAAGTTCCACCGCACCGGCGGCGCCGGCAGCAAGGATTTTCATGAGAAGAACTCCTTCAAGCTGTCAGCGCCCTGGGTCAGTGCGCTTCGGTCAGGTTTTGATCGCCGCCTGGGGCGGGTTGCGGAAGCTGATCGCCATGCGATCGTAGACATTCATCAGGCTGATGGCGATCGTTAGGTCGACGAGTTCCTTCTCGCCGAAGACCGCAAGCGCTGCCTGGTATGCTTCGTCCGGTACGCCGGTTCGGGTGATGCGTGTCACCGTCTCGGCCCAGGCCAGGGCGGCGCGCTCGGTGTCGGTAAAGAGATTGCCGCCTTCCTCCCAGGCGTGAACCAGGGCGAGCTTCTCGATCGGCACGCCCGACTTTGTGAGATCGCAAGTATGCATGTCGACCCAATACGCGCAGTTGTTGATCTGCGAGACGCGCAGATACACCAACTCCACCAGCTCGGCCGGCAGGCCGCTCTGCATGACATAGCCATAGACTCCGCCGAGGGCCCTGGCGCCATTCGGAGCGATTTGGTTATAGTCCAGTCGTTTGGTCATATCGGTCTTTCCTAGATAACCATGCAAAACCTGCTCCAGGCGAAACGTGAGCGGTCATCGCCTGGGCTTGTTGATCGCCGGCGGTCGCGACCGCATGATCAGGCTCTTTTCTGCGAGCGGCGTAACCACTCCTCGAGATTGAAGCGGCCGAGACGCGCCTCGCCCAGTGGTACGAGTGACGTTTCCTCGAGGCGCGCACCGAAATATCGGGCTTGGGGATCTTTCACGACAATGCGCCGGTCGCCGACGGCCTTCAAATAGCGAGCGACGATTTCGTTGAACGGCGCTCGTTCCGGGCCCGCGATCTCGACGATCCCGTTTCGCGGATTAGCGAAGGCCACTTCGGCGACGTCGTCGGCCGCGATAGGCTGAAGCAGGCCCGGCGCAAGCCTGACGACGCCTCCATCCGTACTCGCATCGACGATTGCGCCGAGGAATTCCAGGAACTGAGTCGAACGAATGATCGTGTAGGGGATACCGGAAGCCTCGATCAGTTTCTCTTGCGCGACTTTGGCGCGGCAATAACCCTGGTCGGGTAACCGGTCGGTTCCGACGATGGATAGGACGACATGGTGACGAACGCCCGCCGCGGCCTCTGCCGCGAGAAGGTTGCGGCCGGAGGCCTCGAAGAATTCCAACACCGCCTCGGCATCAAATGAAGGCGAATTGGAAAGGTCGATCACTGCCTGTGCGCCAGCCAAAGCTTCTTCGAGCCCTTCCCCGGTGAGGGTGTTGACGCCACGTTTGGGCGACGCCGCAACGACCTCGTGGCCGCCCTGGCGCAGAACGGCAACGGTCTTCGAGCCAATCAGGCCAGTACCGCCGATCACGACTATCTTCATGGTTTACTCTCCTTCGTCGTTCGCCGGACGACGCTGATCATCTTTGCGATGCGCCGCGCTAGGTGATGCGGGGCTCTTTGCTGGGTTGTCCGGCAGAGAGCCAGGAAAGAAAACTTCTCGGGCGGCGCGCGCCCATGGGAGGCCCTACCGACACCATTACGGCGTTGCAGGACAAGGTTCGGCGGCATGGGGATCTCCTCCGCATTGCGACCGAAAACCCTCGTTCATCTCAACGCGTCTGAAGGTTTATTTGATGGGCGTGGTCAGCGGGTTGTCATTGGTATCGAGGACGAAAACAGCGAGCAGCTTCGCCGGCTCGGTCTCGCTCGCGTTGCGGCTGATCGAATGGATCGCGCCCGGCGGCTCGGACCAACTCTCTCCTGGCCGGTAGATGCGCGTCTCCCAGTCATTCACCTTCGACTCGATCGCGCCCGAGATCACATAGGCGTAGATGAAAGCCGACTTCGCGTGGGTGTGGGACGGAGTGGCCGCGCCCGGCGCGTAATCGACTTCCACGGCAATCAGCGACTTGCCAGGGATATTGGGAATGGCCGCCTCGAAGTTCTTCGTGACGGTTTGCGGCTCGCTATCATGGGCGTAGATCGGGCCGGCCATCGAGAAGGCGGCGGCCGCGCAGGGGGCGGCGATGAGAGTTCGGATCTTCACGGGCTTTCTCCTTCTGCCTATAGGTTGGTCTTCGTTCTTCATCGTTTCGTCTCGGCCTTGCCGGCCTGCTAATTATCCTTGGTGCAATTGGCGCGAAACACGCGGCAGCGCTTTGGCTGCTGCAAGGCCCGGCGTGTCCGTTCGCGGGTCACCCCTCGCCACGTCAATTCAACCACGAGCGGACCCTCTCTGGGTCGCCGTTACCTCCTCGACTGCAACGCATAGACCACGTGCAGATCCTTTGAGCCCCCGGAGGCGCCGATCGCGGACGATCCTACCAGGGCGACGCCAAGCGTTCGTTGGCTAATTCAGTCGTCCAGCAGCGGGTAGAATTGGGTCCAGACGTCGTCCTTCTTGGCGCTCGCGATGTGGCAGAAGGCGCACTCTGATTTGGGCTGCAGCTTGGCCGTCGCTGCCTTCGGCTCGTGGTGGTTGAAGTTGTAGTAACCCCAGCCGCCGGTGTCGGCATAGCGCTTGGTGTCCTTGACCGTGACGTCGGCGCCGTTCAGCTTTCCGGGGAAGAAGCCTCGCCCGGAGGGCTCGGTGCGCGATCCATCCGGGTTCTCGGCCGGAAGCGTCAGCTGCAGTTCCTTGAAGAAGATCGTTCCTTCCGGGAACTCACCGGTCTTCTTGTAGATTTCGTATGAGCCCGGCTCGATGTAGACGTTGTGAAATTCAGGAAAATTGGCCTTGCCGCCGTTGAGCGCATTGGGAGTGAGCGGCGAGCCGACGAACACCCACTTGTTGTAATCCTTCGGCAGGATCAGATCGCCCGATTCGGTGTACTCGGGCAGATAGCGCTTCTTCGTCGTCGCGCTGCCGTCATTGGACTCGGACTGGGCGAATGCGGCCGTTACAGCAACCGCGCTGGAAACCGCTCCGGCGATCAGTAGGGCAATACGCATACCTTTTTCTCCACAAACATTGAATGTTATCCGTCCCGGGTTGCTCTCGGCGTTACTTGACGAGATCTGCAACACAGGCACTCAGTTGTCGCAGCACGGGGCGACGTTTTCCAATGGCCGGCATTTATAGGTTTCATAGCGCCGGGGAATACTGCTGCGACGGTCCTCACGTATGCTCGTCACCGGCAGGCATCGGTTTCCTTCATCGGGACAGTGAGAGGTATGGAAGACGTGCCAACATGGGGTGGATTGAAACACCAGGAACGCTGTGGATTCCGACATTCCTACCGCTTGCATAGCCGCCATAGCTGGCTGATATCGAAATGATAGTTAGAGGGAATTTCAAAATAATCGTCTTCCGAGGCAGTCTCCCGTTGGTATTGCGCCCAGCAGCTCCACGAAAAGCCGCCGCTACCATCGTATAACCATGAGAAGGGACCGACCACGATGAAGACCGGACTACTGGCAATTGCCGCGCTCGTGACTGTGGAACTGGTTTGCACTTCCTTCGCTGCCGAAGCACAGACGCACCAAGTTTTAAAGATGCAAAAGACGCTTGATAATGAAGATCCGGTGGCCGGTGCAAAACAGGCCTGCGACAATTTCGGTGCGTTGGCAGCAAAGAGTGATACGGCCCAGTTGGTCAATGGCTTTTACGCAGAAAACGCGACGTACATCGGCCCGACGCTACCTGGTGGCATCCTGATCGGTCGGGAAGCAATTCGAAAAAGCTATGCGGAAGCACCTGCGGACGTCACGTTCAAAGGCACTTGCGAGCACACCCAGAAGCTCAGCGACACAGTCGTTGCCATCAGCGGCCATTGGATCGCAACCCCAAACGACCCTAATAAGGGCGAGGCCCGCAAAGGTAGTTTCGCCCTTATCTTTGTAAAAGAGGGTGGAAAATGGCTCACGGCGGTAGACAGCTGGAACATTGAACTGCCGCCACCACTGGCCAAGGCCCAATAGCGGGAGAAGTTTGCGCAGCGCCTCAAACGGGACCAGCTTGAAGGCGTACGCTTTGTCGAAGATCGGCTGCAGATCTCGCCGGTTAAGACGGCGGTCTCCCCCGAAGCGGAAGCGCTCGCCGATCGGCTCGATGCGATGATGCCGCGCATTCACATCACCGAACTCCTGCACGAAGTCGCTCGCGAAACCGGCTTCATGGCGGCCTTCACAAACCTGCGCACCGGCGAAAGCTGCCCCAACGAGAGCGCACTTCTCGCCGCCATTCTGGCCGATGCCACCAATCTTGGTCTCTCCCGGATGGTGACCGCCAGCCAGGGCGTGACGCGCGATCAACTCATCTGGACGCAGGATGCCTATGTCCGAGACAATACCTATCGGGCAGCGCTCGCCACCATCATCAATGCTCATGCTTTTTTAATGGGAGCGGTCGCTGCACTCGCCGGATTGATGGACAGGGAGATTGCTCGCCCCGCCGCCGCGCACTACGTGCTTGCGATCAAATCGGAGAGGAACGCCGCCTATGTTTCGTCTGTTCACCATTCTTATGCTGGTCGCCATCGCTCCCTCAAATATCCGCGCGATAACGGTTTGTGGCGGTGAGACAGCGTGCACGGTCCGCCAAGGGGATTATCGCATCGAATTGCCAATGGATGGGGATCTTCGCGGTGTTTATGTCTATTTCCATGGGTTCAAGAGCTCCGCCAAGTTGCAGATGGAGCAGCGCTCGTTGGTAAACATGACGCTCGCCCACCATCTTGCGTATGTTGCGGTCGATGGGATCGGCGGAAGCTGGTCCTTTCCCAATGGCGCCCGACCTGGACGAGACGAAAAGACCTTCGTGGGCGACGTTTTTGATGATCTGAGAAATCGATATGGGTTTACACCAGATAAGACCGTGATCGGTGGCTTCTCGATCGGGGCCTCGAGGGCTTGGTACACGGCCTGCGAACAGGGCGAGAGAACGGCAGCGATGGTAACGTTCTCCGGCGTGTTCTGGAATCCGCTTCCCAAGGCCAGTGACTGCGTCACCGGCATTCCGCCGATGGTGCATTTCCATGGGACGGCAGACCGGACATTCCCACTCGCAGGGCGCGCCGTCGGAGCGGATTCTCATCAAGGCGACGCTTTCAAGAGCATGGCGATCATGCGCGAACGGGCTAAGTGCAATATTAAGGACACCAAAAAAATCACGCTGGATGGCATCCTTTGTAGCAGCGTCCCTGACTGTCTCCGCGGTGACCTCATCATGTGCATCCATAACGGCGGCCACAAGGCTCGCGCCGATTGGCTTGATGCCGGCCTGACGGCTGTCGGCTTTCCAAAATGAGGACTGTCGCTTACGGCGAATACTAGCATGTCCAGCGTAACAATGTCTTAGCGTCAAAAAATACTGCGCACCGGGATTCTGATTGGCGAAAATGCCAGGGTTCCTGCGAGCGACACGCTCGCGTTGCGTGAAGTGGACCGTTCCCGGCGCCTGGCGTCAATGGAGTGCTGTGACGCTCATGACGTCCAAGTATTTGGTTCTCAATTATTGCACTAGAATAGCCATGACCCGCATACCGAATTCCCCACCAAATCGCCCGAGCCGTCTGCGTTGTTGTCGGACGGCGTTGCTGCGGGAGCTGAATGGGTTAGTCGAGCAAGCGACTGCAGCTAGATGGGGTCGAGGTTTTTGTTGGACTGCCGACCTGTTGCAGAAGTAGTCTATGGCAGTAAGCTTTTGCGAAGCATGGTCGACTGGCACGACCTTATCCCTTCGAAGCCTGCCGTTCACTTCGACGTTCATCCATGTTTACGTCGGAGTTGCGCATCTCGATTTGCGAAAGCTCCGAAAGGATATCGTCGCGATCTTGATCGACATGCGGTGGAGGTCGGTCGAAACGCACCGGCGTTGCCGACATCTTGAGGGGATTTCCGAGAAGTCGCAGGGGGCGCCCGTCCTGCGTGTGCATCTCGACCACCATCTCGCGCGCCACGGTTTGCGGATAGGAAACGACCTGGTCGATCGTCGCCACCCGACCGGCGGGAGTTTCGGCGGCAATGAGACGCAGCTCCCAGTTTTCCGCCGTGTCCTTTTTTAACGCCTCGGTGACAAGCTGGTCCAGCGCTTCGATATTCACCACTCTGTCACGATTGCGAGCGAAGCGTTCGTCGTTGACTAGCTCCGGCGCGCCGATGGCCTCGCAGAAACGGGCAAACTGCTGATCGTTTCCGACTGCAATCGCTATTTCGCCATCAGCCGTCGTGAAAGTCTGATAGGGAGCGATGTTCGGATGCCTGTTTCCGATCCTTCCAGGCACTTTGCCGGACGTCAAATAGTTAGTTGCGGCATTGATGAGCCATGCGACCTGCGCATCGTAAAGCGCCAGATCGATATATTGGCCCTCGCCCGTGCGGTCGTGATGGCGAAGGGCGGCCAGAATGCCGACGGTCGCGTACATGCCGCACATGACATCGGCGATTCCCATGCCAACCTTGACCGGCCGTCCCCCATCCGCATCGCTCTCGCCGGTGATGCTCATGACACCGCCCATCGCCTGGATCAGGAAATCGTAGCCGGTGCGATCGGCGCAGGGGCCTGTCTGGCCGAAGCCGGAAATCGCGCACCAGACGATATCCGGCTTTATCTTCCTGATATCGTCATAGCCGAGGCCGCGGCGCGCAAGGTCTCCCCGCTTGTAGTTCTCGACGACGACGTCCGAAATGGCGGCCAATCTCTTGACTAGGGCGACACCATCGTCGCTTGCGAGATCAATCGCGATTGATCGCTTGTTGCGGTTGGCCGAGAGAAAATAGGCGCTGAGATCGCTGTCGCTTCCATCGGCATTCGGCGCGAAGGGCGGGCCCCAGCTGCGGGTATCGTCGCCGACATCGGGCCGCTCGACCTTGATGACCTGTGCGCCCAGGTCGGCGAGGAGCTGTGTCGCGGTCGGGCCCGCAAGGATGCGTGAGAGATCTAGAATACGCAGTCCTTCGAGGCTGGCGGGTTTCCGATGGTCAGTCATCAACGCCTCACGATTTCCAGGGAGAAAGTTTGAACCAACGAACCAGATAGGCGGTACCGATAAGTGTTGCGAACCCGATCAGGTTACCGACCACTTCGGCGCAGATCGTGCGGCCGGCATGATCGAGCGCGATGCCGATCGGCTGGGCGATCACCATGCCGGTTATAAAGACGGCAAGCGATTGCTGGCCGACGACGGATAAGACCCGAACGACCGGACCGCGCAGCCGCGATCCCCTTTCGCCGACCAGATGGACGGCAATGTAGCAGAGCGCCATGAAGTGAATGAAGCGCAGCAGGCCGAAATCGGTTTTGTCGGTCAGCGGAGCGATGCGCGCCGCAGCCATCTGGAAGAAGGGATGAGCTTCCTGGAAACGGACCCACGCGAAGGGCACCGTCACGATCACGAAGACGATTGCGAGCGACATCAGCCGGCGATCGTAGCCCGGCGCCGGTAGGACGCCGCGCATCAGGAAGAAACCCGTGAAGAACAGAAATTGCCAGCCGAAGGGATCGAAGAACCAGGAGCGATCCGACCACGGTTCAGCGGGCAGCCGTGTGAGGCCGAACTGTGCGGCTAACCACAGCAGGATCATCAAGACGAACGGCAGGGAGCGATCGACTTTCGAAGCAAGGATCATCAGCGGCATCAGCACCAGGATGACGATGTACATCGGAAGGATATCGAAATAGTTCGGCACGTAAGTCAGCATCAGCAGCCCGACCAGCAGATGGCCAGGATCCTTCATGAAGGGTACGAGGTTCAGGCTGTCGACATAGGTGACACCGTCATAGCGCGTTCCCGCGACTACCATGATGGCTGCCACTACGATGAAGATGACGACATGAGCCCAGAAGATCTGCCAGATGCGCTGGGCGACGCGGGCGATGAGAACGAACGCACCGCTACGGTCGAAAGTCGAACCGAAAGCAATGGCGCAAGCCATTCCCGATTGGAAGACGAACATCTCCGTGGCGTCCGAGAAACCGAAACGCGCCGGAATCCACAAAGCCCAGCCGTCGTTTGGTATGTGCGCCAGAAGAATGATGAGCATGCCGACACCGCGGAAGAAGTCCAGTCGCGGATCGCGCAGGCGTTTCACCTTCTGGGGGACCGGCTGTGAGGTCAGGCTCGGTTCAGAAGGCGCCGTCGTATGCGCGTGCGTCGAACCTGCAGGCGATAACCGTAAAGCTTGCTCGTTCGCCGGCAGCCTCAAGCTCGTCGCGGAAGGCATTTGCATTCTCCACATTTACGCCATGACCACCGAAACCCCGTGCGACGGCAGCAAAGTCAGTTTCACCGAGAGTGACGCCGGCCGGGGGTAGTCCGGCGGATGCTTGTTTGAGTGCGATCAAGGCAAGGGAGCGGTCTTGGAACACCACGATAGTGACCGGCAGCTTGAGGTCGCGGATGGTGGCGAGCTCGCCGATGCCCATCTCAAGGCCCCCGTCGCCTATGACCGCAAAAACTTTCCGGGACGGATCAGCGACTTTGGCACCAATGGCCAGCGGCAGCGCCGCGTTCATGGTGCAAAATCCTGCCGATTGCAGCAACGAGAGTGGTTTGGTCGCCACCCATTTCTGTGAGAGGAGGATGCGATGGGCACCGCTGTCGACAGTCACCAGCCCGTCGTCGCCCGCCATCTGGTTCAGCAGATCAACGATCGCGTGAGGACCCCAGGGCTGCCTGGTTGAAAAGATGCCCTGAAGATCGGATTTCGCGGCGGCGGGCTCACCGCCCGACCAGCCTTTGCGCGCAACGACAGAGCCGGCCAACGCCTGCAGCACTGTGCGGGGGGCGGCTGCAATTCTTATGCCGGCATGGTGCATGCCGTGGTCTGAAACGGCATTGGTGATATCGACCAGTTTTGATGGATCTTCCACGAAATCCAGCCAGCCGAGCCGCATTTCGATCGGATCATAGCCAATCATCAGCACGAGGTCTGATTCTCGCGCGAGATTCAGGAGGACCCGATCGGCAAGAGGGGAAAGACCGGCCGCCCCGAGCGACAACGGATGATCTTCCGGCAGAACGCCTTTTGCCTTGTATGTGGTGAGGACAGGTGCCTCGATCGTCTCGGCAAGTTGCTTGAGCGCCGGACCAGCATGTCCGCGCGCCGCTTCGAAACCGACGATGATCAGTGGCCGCTCGACCGCGGCAATCCGATCGGAGAGTCGACGAATGGCGGGATCGGTCACAGCAACCGACGGCACGAACCGCAGCGGTGGCACAACGCCACCATAGTTAGGGCTCGCAAGCGCCGCCACGGCCGGTGACAGATCGATATGGACGGGGCCGGCCGGTTCCGCGGTGGCAATCGCCAGTGCCCGGGCAACCGTCGAGGCCACACTATCCGGCTCGATCTCGAACGACGCCTTTACCAGCGGGCGCAGCAATTGCGCATGGTCGATAACCTGATGCGTATAGCGTGCACGGGTCGCTCGATCGACAACCCCCGAAATGACGACGAGCGGGATGCGTTCCTGTAGCGCGTCGGCGATGCCGTTGACAGCGTTCGCGAGGCCTGGGCCGATGGTCGTGACTAAGAGCTCGGGCGTTGCGCTGATCACGCTCGCGCCAGCGGCCATGATCGCAGCGGGCGTCTCATGGCGCGCCAGGTGAAAAGCGATCCCTGCAGCCTGCAGCGCATCGATCAGAGTGACGACTTCACCGCCGGGCACGCCAAACCCGTGGCGAACGCCATGGGCGTGAAGTGTTCTGGCGAGGACATCGGCGACACGATTGAAGCTTGTGGTTTGGGACATTGAGATCACGCTGCTAACGAGTTTTCATTTGGGACAGCCTGCCCGGCGGATATTGAACCGGGCAAGCCGCCTCCATGGCACTTTCTAGCGTTCCATCAGGCGCACAACGAACGCGATGACGGTACCGAACAGGATATGGCCGATCAGCGATGCCCAGGTCAGCGTGATGAAACCAAGAAACGGGGGCAGACCGGCAAAGAGGTGCGCCATCACGTAGAGGGCGAAGATCCAGAGACCGGTTCCGAACCCGATACCGGTGAGCAATAAAGGCAGCGTCGGGAAGATCAGGCGTTGGAGCGGGCGGGCGATAAAGAGATAGCCGATCGGATAAAAGATAATGCCGACGACGGCATGGATGGATTCTGCGAGCAGCAGGTTGTTGAACCCAAATACCGACTGAACGAGGGCCGCTGGCTCAAGCGGGCCACCAACCAACAGGGGCGTGAACAGGCGTGCCCAGATTTCCCAGGTGACGTCGGCTGCAAGGCCGGCAAGCACGATTATGCGGCCGAGGCTCGGCTGAATTTCTGGAAAGATATTTGTCTTGTTCATTTCCACCAGCGACATGGCATCGCTCCTTCATTGATGGGGAAGTTCAGGCAGACAATCTCATGCCGACCGAGCGCTCGATGGACTTGAAAAGCCGGTCGTCGGCCTTGAGCTTTTGACGGATATGACCGATGCGGGAGACGGCCGCGTTATCGCCTCCGGCGCCAACTGCCTTGGCAAGAGCTAGGACGAAGAAATCGCGCTGGGCGTTGCTCCCGCCAATTTTGGGAAGATTGGCGACCATGCGGTCGATCATCTGGCGATCAGCGGGCGCGCCGATCCCGGCGAGGACGCGGGCCATCGGGGCGCCGATTTCTGCCGCCACGCGCGCCTGGTCGCCCGTGCCGAGCGCCTTTGCGTCGATCTCGGCCACCAACGCGGCGGTGCCCTCACGTTCGCCGACAGCAACCATAGCCGCAAGATTATGAAGTGCCGCAAAAATCAAAGTCGTATCGGAACGTCGGCGATAAGCGATTTCCGCAACGTCCATCCACCTCTCGCCGACGTGGACCCTCGATTGCTCCAGGCGCCACAGCAGCGACACGGCGTTTGCCATGTCGCGGAAATCGTCAGTCCGTTGCGGTCGAATCTCGTCGTCGTAGATCTCCAAAACGCGATCATGATCGCCCCGCTCCAGGTGCAGCAGAGCGAGATGCCAAGCCATGTGGAAGGAGAAATTGTTGCAGCGCGACCATGCTTTGCGGCTCCCTTCCAGCCAGTCGATCCCTTCAGAAGTATCACCGCGCATTTCGAAGACATGCGAGACGGCATGCAGACCCCAGGAATCATCCGGCTGGAGCGCTACGGCACGCTGGCCAGCGTCAAGTGCCTCGGCATAGCGCCCGTGCTCCTCAAGGGCGAACGCGTGGCAGCCAAGAAGGAAACCCGCGGCCCGTCCGCCGGCATCCAGATTCTGGACAGCTCTCGTGCTAGCCTTCAGCATTCCCGCAGCGTCGCCAAGCATGAAGCGCAGGGCCTGCGAAATCTTGAAAGGCAGGAACGTGGCCGGCCGATCCTCATAGCCGCAATCAAGAATATCCGCGGCTCGAGAAAAGGAACCGTCGACCGCAACCTCCAGTGCTTTTACGAGAATACGCTCGTCGTCGGTACCGCCGGCGTTCGCTGCAAGAGCCGCGCGTGCACCCTCCAATGCTGAGGCGGCGATAATGCTCATTTCCGAACGTGCAAGGATAAGATTGGCGAACCCTTTCAGAGCATGGCCCGCGATGTGCTGGGGATCGGCGGCAAGCGTTGCCTTTAGCGCCAAGCCGGTGTTGGGACGGTGCGTCGCCAGTTCGAAGACAGCGGTTTCGAAGGCCCGCAGTGCCATTGGGTTATCGCTGCTGGTTGCCAGATCGTATGCATCGAATTTCATCTTCTGCTCCTTGATGAGGGACGCCATCCGGTTCCCTTGGGTCTGCTTTCAGGCGTCCGACAGAGGTTTTTACGGTTGCATCGGCATGTTCGTTACAGAACGCCGCGTTTTTTTTCGCACCCGCAGCAAGTTTGAAACTCGAGCTAAAGAGATCTTGAAAATTTTAAAACATCTGTAACAAAACTGCCGAAGGGAACTTGTTTGCTCACATGATCCTCGATTAGGTGCTGGACGCGCAGGCAGTCGTCGACGACGTGTTGAAGCGGCCGTTTATCATGTTCGGCATGGCGGGACTGCTGGCGCTTACCGTGACCTCCAACAGTTTCTCGGTCCGGCGACTTGGCAAGAAATGGATATGGCTGCATCGCTTGGTTTATATCATCGCCGCCTTGCGTCCTGCCGACGCCGGTCGCGCCGGCGTCATACTGCCGGGTGTCCGGCGTTTGAGGCTCGGGTCACCGATCCCGTTTCACCATGGCCCAGATCGCCGCCGTCGCTCCCCCCCGTCGCCTGCCGGCGTATTGCTAACGCAACCCGAAATCATAGGGAAAACGTCTCACCGCAGTAGCTCGGACCAGTCATTCATCCGCCCGGAGCCATCGACTGAAAGACTTCGTCGCGTAGATAGAAGTGGTGGAAGAGAGCCGCGGCTGCATGCACGCCGGCAACCCATAGGATGACGTTGCCGAGGGTGGCGTGTATTTCCATGATCGACTGCCCCAGTCCATGCGCCTCCGCGATCTGGGGGGCGATGTCGAAGCCGAGAAGGGTGACGGGAAGCCCCTCGAGCCAGGTACCGAGCACCGCAGTTGCCGGAATCGCGACGAGGAGCGCATAAAGCGCGATTTTGACGAGCTTCGCGGCCGCAGCCATCCATCGCGCCATCGGCTGCTTCGCGGGCGCACCGTCGATCAGCCGCCATAGCAGCTGCAGCACGACGACAATGAAGACGAGCACCCCGAGCGTCTCGTGAATCCTGCGGAGCCCATCCGCGGCGGCGGAATAGAGCGAATAGCGATCGCCCTTGCTCAGCATATAGGTGGCGAGAACCAGCATGACAGTCAGCCAATGGAAGGCCTGGGCGCCGGCGCCGTAGCGAGAGGAAGTGCTGCGCAAACCCATTATCTAACTCCGATCTTAGCCCGTCGCAGCGGTTGATGAACAGTGGCGGCGCGTCGCCAGAGATTTGAGCGCTTGGTAAGCTTGCCGGTTCCCCCCGGCGTCCAACTTCACCTTATGACGAACCCATTGCCCAGGGGTCCTCAATCGGTGTCCGAGCGTCCGGCACTCTTCAACCCGGACTGTAAGAGGGAATGGTCATCGTAGCGGTCGCGGAGATTGGGGGCGTTCGACAAAAAGCAACTGCCGGTTAGCTTCGTTCCGTCGTGCTCACAACCGACGAAGGGGCGGAAGTCCGCGCCGGCAATCGCCGTGCGGCAGCACGGTAACCTGAAGGATCGTGATGTCAGGGGACCTGTCGGAAGGCTCCGGCTTGCGTAGCCGGTGTAGTACTCGCGGTCAAATTAGATAAATTCAGGGGCGACATTAATCGAGCAGGAGAGTGCTCTCGCAGGAAGGGGAACTAATAAATCGAAGTATCATCAATTCAGAAGTTCTACGACGTCGGCGGGCGCGCTCGCCTCGGATTTATTGGTTCGCTCGGAAAGCTCCTGTTCGAGATTCATTTGGATTTAATCGCTTCTGTTCGGCCGCATCAAAGGACCTAGACGCCGATTGTTGTTTTAAATCGCACGTTATAAAATGGAGGGCGCAAAGTCAGCGGGCATAAATTGGCTGCCGGTCAATTTATGCGAGGTGAGGCGAATGGCGAGACCAAGGGAATTCGATGAAAAAGAGGTGCTTGTTCTCGCTGTTGAGCATTTCTGGGAGCACGGTTACGAGGCCACATCGATCCGCGACCTGGCGCAAGCGATGGGATTGACGACGGCGAGTATCTACAACGCTTTCGGTGACAAACGAGCCGTTTATCGCAAGGCACTCGATTTTTATGTCGAGCAAAGTTTTGTCGACAGAGTGGGGCGTTTCGAGACAAAGCCGCCACGCGAGGCCATCGAAGCGTTCTTCGGAGAGATCATCCAGCGATCGCTGGGGGATACCAGACGGAAGGGCTGCATGCTGGTCAACTCGGCCCTTGAGGTGGCACCACATGACCCGGAGTTTCAGCGCGTGATTTCGGAAGTCCTTATTCAGGTGGAAGCGTTCTTCGCGCGCTGTGTTCTTGCAGGTCAAAGGGATGGAACGATCGGTAGCCGCCAAAGCGCTCCGGACATGGGACGCGCACTTTTGGGCATGCTGCTCGGCATCCGGGTCCTTGCGCGAACGCGACCCGAGAGAGACCTCCTGGAGGGACTCGTGAGGCCGGTGTTTGCGTTACTCGAACCTGATGCCAAAAAGCAGTTGGACCCTCCTGTTTCATGACCGAAGATTCTGATCCGCAAACTTTGTCCCATCCCACCCTGATGCCAGCGAAGAAAAATCAGCCTGTCATTTGTAACATTTCGTCCCTGCTCTTCGAAGAGGGACATGTCGGATGAAGAATCTGGCGCGCGAAGAGAAATGGGCATCCTGGATGCGTTCAGCGATAGCGGGTGATAAACATGCCTATCATAACTTGCTGACGGCCATGACGCCCCGGCTGAGGGTGATGGCCCGTAAACGATGTGAACTCTTTGGCGCGCCGGCGAGCGAGGCTGAAGACGTCGTGCAAGAAGTGCTTTTGGCAATCCATCTCAAGCGAGGAACCTGGGATCCGAAGCGCCCATTGGGGCCGTGGCTGTCGGCCATTGTTCGCAATAAGCTCGTGGACAGCCTGCGCCGTCGCGGGCGGCAGATAAGCGTCCCGTTGGAGGACGTCATCGCTACACTCGAGAGTGACGATCGCGTCGACCCGTCCGACAGGATGGACATTGAGACAATTCTCGGCGGTCTCAGAGATCCGCAGCGGACGATCCTCCAGTCGATCTCGATTGAAGGCTCGAGCGTGCGGGAAACCGCCGAACGCCTCAAAATGACGGAGGTCGCGGTTCGTGTCTCCTTGCACCGGGCGTTGAAGGCGTTGGCCGCCCTTTATTCGGAGCGCACAACATGAAGACCGGTGACCTTGATCACGCTTATCGCACGTGACATGCCGGTTCGGCTCGACCTGAACTATGCTTTTTGCCACGCCGCTATCATCGCGGGATCATCTTCTTTTCGGTGATCGGCTTTCGTCCGGAAATCGACACCGCCGTTCAAACGGGGCGGTTCTTGTTCAAGTTCGTGATCACCATTGCATCGGCCGTGAGCGGCGCCAAGGTCTTGTTTCAAATTGGTAGACCTAGCGTGCCTCTACGGCTCTCGGCCTTAAGTTTGCTGTTGCCCGTTGGATTGGCGATCGGAGCTACGATTTTTGAGTTGATTGTGATGCCACCCGAAACTTGGTCTCCGTCACTGTCCCTCGGGCCGCTCGCGTGCTTTATCTATGCAATGCGCAACGGCGCACCCGAGCGGCCGGGTCTTGCCGGCGCAATTGCATGACTTGCGGCGGCATCGCGGCGACGTGCTACGCGGCAAGCTTTGGTATCCGACGGCTATCGGTTTGGTTTGGTCACGACCCTCGGATGGCTGCTTGGGCGTAGGGTCCTGCGTTGGTTGGTTTCGCTTGGCGCGAGGACGCGGGTCCAAGCAATTCGTTCCGGCAGAGTTTCGAACGCGATTCGAAGGCGGTCGGAATCTGGGCTCGGGTGCCGCAGTCCAAATTTTCGTAAATTCACGGCCGGTGCTAATCTCCCATCGGCCGGACGCCGGACCGATTGTTGATCGGGGTTCTGCAAGCCGATATTGAGGAAGTCTCGTGCCTTCGCAGTGAAGGACGCGGGCATGGATTGGAGACTGGGGAACCTGACGGTTGAAGACAAAAGACTTGATCAAGCTGATAGCGGAAGACACCCGGCGGCCCGTCAATCTGCGGCTTACTTTGCTTGCCGCTATTACGGGCGGCGCGTCGATTGCAGCCGCGGCTTTCTTTTCCGCAATCGGCTTCCGCCATGACATCGGACAGGCCATCGAAACGGTACGCTTTGTCTTCAAGTTCTTCGTTACACTTTCACTGCTCGCCACAGCGGCAGCGTTGCTTGCGCCAGTGATCCGGCCGGGCCAGGATCCGGTTTATCGGCGCTGGTTTCTGTTGACTCCGGCCGCCCTGTTGCTGGGTGCTGTTGTTCTCGAACTGGTCGTGACACCGTCCAACCTATGGGCCACCAAATTGGTTGGGCAGAACGCGCTGCATTGCCTCACCATCATCCCCATTCTATCTCTTTTCACGGCGGTTCCTTTGTTTCTCGCCATGCGCCAGGGTGCGCCCGAAAATCCGGGCTTTGCCGGCATTGTCGCGGCTTTGGCATCGGTCGGTGTCGCGTCAACTCTATATGCATCGAATTGCTTCGATGACAGCCCACTGTTTGTAGCGACTTGGTATCCAATGGCCACGGTGATCGTCGCCACGGTCGGATATTTTGCAGGAAAGCATTTCTTGCGCTGGTAGACATGCGTTCTCCGGCGGCTGCTCGCGATTCGCGCCTCACGGGTGACAACTCTTCTGGCCGCGCAAGTGCGTTGGCGAGAAGACATTTTTGTTAATCGTGCTTCCAACCGCGCGTGTGATGGCCGCGAGTGACACCTGGTGGTCATCCCCTTCATCCTCGCCTACACCGCTTGGTCCTACTACGTCTTCCGCGGCAAGGTGAGGGCCTGCGAGGGATAGTACCGATGCGTTTCGCCGCGTGCCGCAAGAACTGGCTGCGCCGACTCGGCTGGGAGGTTCTGATCCTGACTGACAGTTTAGGCAAGCCCTCCGTTGCGGAGGGGAGGGCGGCTGGCCATCCTCCATGCTTTGGGGTGTCGCGTCGCCTCAAAGGGGTAGGGGAAGCCGATCATTGCACCTCGGAGCGTTTCCGGCACTCTCGGCTTTGGTCCCGGCGTTTCGGGCTGACAGGTCGTCCTCATCGACTGTCCTCTTCTCCCGAAAGAGCCTCGCACCGCGCTCCAGCATCGCTCTTCGCTCCGGAGGAAGCCCACGGTCCGGTCGAACGTGTCGTCGACCAGCCGCCGTATTTCCCCGACCACTGTCGTGGCCGTCTCGTCAGAGTATTCGTGCCCCGGTAGCCCGTAGCAGGGCTGGTCGGGGGCAAGGAGGGAGCGTCGTTATCGACGACGGCACGACCCCTCGGGCGTCGTGATCGTACGCATGAGAGGGCGCCCGGGAGCGAGTCCTCCAAGCCTACACCCAAATCGCCAGCACTGTGGGTTTGATGACCAACACCCGGGACGCCGGCGGATCCAGAACCGAGGTCGTATCGCACCTGTCGAAAGCCCGTGGCGCACAGTCTTCGTCCGATATTTTTCCGACACCGAAGTCATCCAACCCAACGAATAGCCCACTGCCTCCCAGGTACCGGTCCCATGGGTCTCGGCTTGATCTGCTTAACGGTACCCGCATGGCCGCCTCCAGCGCATTCCATAAGTGGACGTGGTCCCCAGCGTTAGGGGCCGGCATAAAGCGGGCTTTGGAGAGCCGGCTCCCGGCGATGGAGCCCATGGTCCGCCTCCCACACCCGCGCGGCCGAGGCGCGCTTATGCGAACCGGACGGGCTCGACCTACGTCGAGGGCATAGCCCAACGAGTCAAGTGCGAACTCGTCGGTCGGAGTGACGAAATCACGCACTTTCCACACCGGCACTCTAGGCTCATGAGCGACGCGAATAACTTAAATTCGATTCGAGCGGGTACAAACTGATCGGAATATCTCACATTGTCACTCTGCACAGCGCGGCTTCCCGATCGAGTTCGGAAAGTTCCATAATTTATGCGATCTGTTATAACGTAACAGAGTTGGCTAATGAAGACATCGATGTTTTCGCCACTTGAGAAGGCCCGCCTTCGGGGTATCCGAAGGTAACACTCGCCGCGATCGCGTCGCACAAAGTGTCGCCGATATCGAGCTTTGCTTTGGGGGGCGCTCTTTTCGCATGGAGTAAGCTCGATGAAAGAGGCGCTTGAGAAGGCCGCAGTCAAGACTTCTAGGATGTCCAATGGCTAGAAGTCCGAGAGTTCATGAGTGTCGAAGCGAACGGAAGACCGGTTCCGAGAAGTCGGGCTTGCGTCGCCGCGATCGACCCCCTCTCCCAAGGCCTCTGGCCTAACTCTGCCGGGTGGAAACACCCGGCATTTTTCTTTTATCACAACAAAACCTCACCTACGGTGGAGGATCGGATGAGTTTTACACTGTAGAGAGACACCTCCGTGCTTGAACCATTGGCGTGGTCAAGATCGATCAAACACGGAGGTTTTGTGGATGAACAGTCGCTATCACACGCGACGTGGGACTGCAGATATCATGTGGTCTCGGGTGCAAGTACCGGACGAAGCGCCTCTACGGGGACGCACGGCGTGAGTTGCGTGAGCCGCCAATGCGGGACCGCGGCGGCCCGGAGGTGTCATGAAGGACTGAAGAGGATGGCGAGAGGTCGTGAGGTCGCGCTCGCCTTCGGTCGGACGCAAACACCGAAGGAGCCGCAGATGCCCACTTCCAATCCAATCCGCGAAGTTTTTTCTAAGCGCCGCAAGCCGCCAGCAGATGTTCCGCATGTCGGCGAGGCTGCCAACGACAATGCGCCATTCCTCGCGAAACAACAAAGTTCTTCCTGCCCGCGCCTCCACAATCTTCCGACCTTGTGAGGTGCGGTCCGTCGTCCCCGATCTTTGCGACAGCCATCGGGGCCGCGGAGGGCGACCCGAAACAACGAAGGAACATGACAATGGCTACCAGCGTCACCTTCACCGGAAACCCTCAACGTGAAGGCTCGCATCGCCCGCATCGAAAATCCCTCGGACAAGGGCCCGCACTTCCGCATTTACGCAGGCGTCGTCGAACAGGGCCCGCCTTGCAGAAGCGCTCCGAGCAGGACCGTGACTACCTCTCGGTCAAGCTCGACGACCCTAGCTTTCCGGCTCCGATCTACGCGACGCTGACGGAAGTCGAGGGCGAAGATGGCTTCCAGCTCATCTGCTCGCGACCGAACCGGGACTGAGGACGATCCGCCCTGATCGCCAAGCGGGGCGACCCTCCTCGCAGAAGTCGGAAGCAGGAAACAGGCTCAGCGAGCGCCACGTACATTGCCGACCCAAGCCTTCGTTCGACATTTTGGCGGCGTAAACGCGTGCAACCGATATGGACCGTAGCCTAGTCCAATCCATATACACGCATATTCTATAGCGTTTGCAAGCACTTATCTCACGTCGGCGTCGTCTTGAGGGATGGACGGGATCAGGGCCGCTGGTTTTCGCGGAACAGTGGTGCTGTGGTAACCAAGCGCACGACCTGCGTCGGCGGGAGGCCAGCTGAGCTGGTATGCGGGTCGGCACCAGGGTTTGAGGCGCGTGAGGAGGACGAGGTTGTAGGCCACGACAGGGGACCAGATATAACTCTTGAAGTGATCAAGGCCGCGCCAGGTGCAGCCCGCCAAGCCGTAGGTGCGTTTTAGGCAGGAGATGCCGGCCTCGATGCCAGCGCGGAAGTTGCGCAGCTTGCTGCGACAGACCCAGTTGCTTTTGACCATGTCCACGATCCGATGAACTCACCGGGGACATTCAAAATCGCGCTGAACGCGTAGGAAACTTCTACCTGATCGTCACCTTTACTCTCGTCATGAAATTGGACGCCATACTAGAACCTGTAGCCGAGCGTTAGCCCCCCACGGGTCAGGCCATCGTTGGGGCCGTCGCAAAGGTTGGCGTTGGAGGAGTGCTCGATCGTCGCCGAAAGATTCCAGTGATCGTCGAAACGATAACCGGCCGCCGCATATTCGCGGAACAGCAACCGGCAACCGAGCTTCGGTCCATCCGAGTCGTCCCCGTCACTAAGGTTGCCGTCGTGTACGGTGCCACCAATGCCTAGTTCTACGAACAAACGTTGTGTGAGGTCGACGCTCCAGCTGAACCCGCCATACACTTGGTCCACTCCGCTGGATGTCGTCGCGATCGACGCGCCGGCGTGGATTCGCGGCCGGAGAACCTTCTCTACCAAGCTAGTGGCGCTTTCTGCGCCGAATGGATCGAAGAAGACGGTCGCGGATGGAAACCCGCCACTTTCCCGATTTTCACCATCGCCGATCGAGGTGGTGGCTCCGAATCGCATTTCATCGAAAACGGTTTCTCCCGACACTGCGGGCGCTGCGCTAGCGACCAGCCAGGTCAATGTAACCAGGGCGGCTACGGGCGAGCGACGATGGATCATTCCGGAATCCTTTGATGCGAATCAGTCATTCAAGAGAGTGAACACGCTATCCAGCCTCGCGCCACTGTCACTTCTCAAACGTCCAAAAAACGTGTCCGCGCGACCGCTTTTGGGTCCGAGGTGGAGGTCCGTAAGCGAGTAAACCGATCTCGGCCGGTTGGCAGCTCCCGAAATCGAGGCTCAGTCCAAGCTCGACCATGTGTGCCGTGAGCGAAGGATAATCCCTCGACCTCCTCGGTCGTGGCCCCTTGCGCGTTCATGACGGCGACCATCCGCACGGGAACACGTGTGCCTTTGAACACCGGTTCACCGCCATCGAAACTCTCTCGGATCGAAGCTGAACCGGAAGGCTAGAACGGTCTGAGGTCGAGAACGACTTCAACAAACTTCTGAGATAGAAACAGAAAAAGCGCGAAATCAATGACCTAAGTTCCATAATACATATTATCTGAGCGGCTGAATGTAGCCGCAAAGTTAAAGTGTCCTGATCCTGCAAAGTAAGAATGTCACTCTCCCCGCGTTTTGATGACGTGGGAGATTGCGGATGGGACTGATTGCGATGAGCGAGCGCGATCTGCAGCGGATTGAGGTTTTGTCGAAGGTCGTCGACGGTCGGACGACGATCGTTTCGGCGGCCCGCATCCTGGCGCTGAGCACGCGTCAGATGCGCCGGCTGCTGGATGTGTTCGAGCAGCATGGCGCCGCGGCGATCCGGCACAAGGCACGCGGTCGGCCATCGAACAATCGGATCTGCAACGGCGTGCGCGATTACGCCGTGGCGATCGTGCGCGAGCGCTATGTGGATTTCGGACCAACCCTGGCGGCCGAGAAGCTGGCCGAAGAGCATGGGCTGACGGTGTCACGCGAGACGTTGCGCAAATGGATGGCTGAGGCCGGCCTCTGGCTGTCGCGCAAGCAGCGCCGCACGTTTCATCAGCCACGATTACGGCGCGAGGCCTATGGCGAGTTGGTGCAGATCGACGGGTCCGAGCATCGCTGGTTCGAAGATCGTGGGCCGCCCTGTTCGCTGCTGGTGTTCATCGACGATGCGACCGGCAAGCTGATGCAGTTGCGCTTCGTACGCTCGGAAAGTGCGTTTAGCTATTTTGAGGCGCTGGCGCTTTATCTGAAGGCGCATGGCGCTCCGGTCGCCTTTTATTCCGACAAGCATTCGGTGTTCCGGGTGGCGCAGAAGGATGCCAAGGGCGGCCAGGGAATGACGCAGTTCGGGCGCGCACTCTCAGAGCTAAACATCGAGATTCTTTGCGCAAATTCGAGTCAGGCGAAGGGCCGGGTCGAGCGGATGAACCGGACGCTGCAGGACCGCCTGGTGAAGGAACTGCGGCTCGCCGGGATCTCCGACATGGAGGCGGGCAACGCCTTCCTGCTCGGCTTCATCGAGCGCCACAATGCTAGGTTTGTCCGCACCCCTGCCCGACCGGAAAATCTGCATCGGTCGCTGAACCTCGTGCCAGACCGGCTCAAGGATATTCTCTGCAAGCGTGAGCAGCGCTATGTCGGCGCGCAACTGACATTTTCCTTTGAGCGCAAGCGCATCATGCTCGAGGAGAACGAGGTGACGCGCGGACTGGTCGGGCGCTATGTCGAGACCTATGCCTTTGCGGACGGCCGGCTCGACATTCGCTGGAAGGGGCATTCCCTGTCCTACCGGGTGTTCGACAAGGACCAGCGTGTGACCCATGCGGCGATCACCGAGAACAAGCGGCTTTCCGATGTGCTGGCTTATATCAAGGAGCGGCAGGAACAGTTGCCGAAGCCGGAAGTGAAGACCAACAGCGAAAAGATGGGCTACCAGCCGCGGGGGCGAAAGCCGGGAAAGCGGACGGATTTCATGAACGATCCCGCTGTCATCGCCCGGCGGCAGCAGGCGCTTTCCCGCCTTGATGCGGCGGAATAATCGGCTGCATTCATCGTCTCAAAGCTAAAGCCGATAGGTGTCCTTCACCCGCCCCGATCTGCCCTTGCAACCCCGACCGGCCGGTCAGATCGGGGCTGGTCGTTGTGCCGTGTAGAAGCGCAAAGTGACATTCTTACTTTGCGCCACGGCGGACATTTCAACCTAGCCGCCACAGCTGAAGCAGCGTGCCTTCGGTGGGTGTCTCCGGGCAAAACTCATGCCGAAATCGCCCTGCTGGAGGGAAATCCGTCACCGAGATCGAAGTTTGCCTGGAACGTGCACTTGCATTACTCGATGCAAAGTCGGTCGAGGAGGCTCTTGTGAGGGCCAATGGGTCTCATTCCTGTCGAGGTTGAGCAGTCAGTCAACGTGATGAGCGGGCAGCGAGCAACGCGCCCATTGATTCGAAGGCTCCGGCGATCGGCCGCTGAACGAAGGCGAGGAGTTGCCACTGTGCACGAAAATCGTGCGGAAAATCTGAGCCCCAAACGCAAGCAAGCCAATCCCGCTCTCTTTTGATGGCGTCCTGGCCCGGATCCGGATCTTCCACGATCAACCCGCAAGGGGTCTGCTAGCTGTGCTGCGGCCGCTTCCGCTTCGCGTCGCGGTGATCGCGCCCGGACCCCGTGCCTTTTGAGGAGCCATCGAGCGGGAATGGCCCGCTCCGGAAGGAGCCTCTCAAATGTCGCACGATCTTTCTCTCGCCCAGTCCCACGCCTTCCAGCTCTCCCGCGACCTGATGGTCCCGGTCACCCTTTTCGAGGTCGACGGCGAATACGGCGTTCTCCCTTCCGACGAGATCGACGCCGATGACGATCTGGCGATCGTGCATGAGTACATGCCTTGGCCGGCTCATTGAGCCGGCCCCCTTCTGGTGCCCCTTGCGAGCGACAGGCCGCAAGGGATGCTTCGCCGCGGGCAATTCCAGCTTGCATGATCCGACAATTGCGCGCTCGCGCCCTTGCGGTCTTTGCTCTTCGGGCCTGCCGAAGGATGTCCGTGAATGGACGGGTAGGCAAGGATCATGAGGCCGATCGCCGGGCGATCGGAAGCAAAATGAAGAGAAGAGAGATAGAAGCGCTGCGCGAGCAGGTCAGCTGTGCCGCAGTGCTTGAGCATGCCGGGTTTGCGATAGACGCGAAGGAGAGCACGCGGCGGGCGGTCAAGTTCCGCCGCGGTAGCGAGATCATCATCGTCACGCATGAGGGGCGTGGATGGTTCGATCCTCTATCCGAAGCGAAAGGCGATGTGTTTCGGCTCGTCGAACATCTCGATCATGTCGGCTTTGTCGAAGGCGCCGAGCGGGTTGCGGATCTCGTCGGGTTTCAGATCACGGAGCAGGAGTGGCAGCCGGCAAAGGATGGCGAGAGATGCGACCTCTCGCTTCCCGATCGTTGGCAGGCTCGCCGCCGTCCCTGGCCCGGTTCGGCGACATGGCGCTACCTCAATGCTGAGCGTTGCCTGCCTGCCTTTTTGCTCAAAACGGCGATCAAAGCGGACCTTCTGCGGGAAGGTCCGCAAGGAAGCATGTGGGCGGCGCATAGAGACCATGCCGGGGTATTGACCGGTTGGGAGGCGCGCGGTCCGCAATACCGGGGCTTTGCCTCCGGAGGAATGAAGGTTCTTTTCCGGTTCGGCTCGGATCGCGCATCACGCCTGGCTGTCACGGAAGCTGCGATCGACGCCATGAGTCTTGCGGCGATCGAGGGATTGCGCGACGGCACGGTCTATCTCAGCACCGGGGGCGGATGGTCGCCGACCACGGAGGCAGCGTTGCGGGAGTTGGCCGCGGAGCCTGGTGTCCAGATGGTTGCGGCGACGGACGCCAATCCGCAGGGCGATATGTTTGCCGACCGGTTGCGGGCGCTTGCTGACGATGTGGGCTGCGACTGGACCCGGCTTAGCCCGCCCGCGGACGATTGGAACGAGGTCCTGACGATCAGGGAAAAGGAAAAGAGGGAGAGGAAAGAAGGAGGAGGCATGCCGCATGCGCGCCGCCCGCGTCAAGGGAGGCTTCGCCCGGCTTAAGCCGGCCCTTGACCCAGACGGCCGCGATGCCGGTGGCAGCCAGGGGGTCATGAAGGACTGAAGAGGAAGGCAAGGTCGAGAGGACAGTGCCGCGCTTCGGTCCGAAACCTCCAAAGGAGCCGCAGATGAACCCCTCTCCCACAATCCGAAAAGTCTTCCAGGGCGTCGCAAGCCGAGCGCAGATGTTCCGCATGTTCGACCGTCATCATCAACGGCCCAACCGCTGGGACGGCGATGCCACGCCGCTCTACGCCGGCGAGTGGTTCGAGATCGGCGAGGCCGAGCACGACTATATGTTCGAAATCCTGCCGCCGCTCTGGATCCGCGGCTCGATGTTCGCGATGCGCGAGTTCCTCACCGGCTCGGTCACCAGTGTCTTCTTCACGCTCCGGGTCGACGAGGCGATCCGCTTTTTCCACGGCTATTGCGACCTTTCCGATCCTGCGTCCGTCGAGACGATGCGTGTTGCGATCATCGAACGTGAGAACCGCCCGATTCGCGCCATGACGCGCGAGGAACGCCTCGAGCATATCTGGAGCAGCACTGCGGACGACTATCGCGGCTATGCCGGCGAGCGCTGGCCCGAGGCCTCGCGCGGCAAGAGGACGGTAATGCTGTACGGCGGAAAAGGCGGCACGTTTCTGAAGCTGCTGGAAGACCTCAGCCACGACGAGATCGCCGCCAAGCTGCCGGTACAACTGCGTCACCTCCCCTCCCCGATCGCGGCTTGAGAGGTGCAGCCGTGCTCACCTTTCCGCTTGCATCCGTGCGCGAGGTGATCGCGCACGGCCGGGCCGATGCACAAGCCAATGGCGGCTTTTGCAACCCCTATTATGGATTGAGGCCTGGCAAGGACGAACAGCCGGGTCTTTGGCTGGTTGGAGATCATGGGTCTATCTTCTGTCGAACGGCAAGCTTGCCGGCGGCGAGAAACCGTTCGTCGTCTATGCCGAGGAATGCAATCCAACCACCAACGACGACTGGTTCGAGGTCAAGCGCCGGACTTTCGGTGGCGACGACGGCGTCGATTTCCTCGATGCCCGGCAACTGGAGGCGATGATGGCGGCAAGCCCAAACGCCACGCATCTCCGCATCGTTTTCGAGGCCGACAGCATGCAGCTGTTCTTGATCGGGCGCGACTAGCGCTCGGCCGACTGTAGCCACGCCGCCGACGCAGACGGCGGCCCCTTCCACCCCTTCGCGTTCCCTCGACTGCCCCTTGCGGCGGATCGATGACGCGCGCTCACAAGGAGCTTTCGATGAGCAACGATCCCTTCACCCTCGATATGTTCGGCAGCAGCGCATTGTCGTCGGGACTTGGTCTTGGCGTTACCGCCTTCGGCGGCTTTGCCGCCAATGACGACGAGCCCGACCCCACCCCTGCCCCTACGCCTGCGCGGGCTCTACCGGTGACCAGGCGCTCGGACCCGCGAATGCAGGGTCAGCGTGCCAATTTCTACCTCGACGACGGGGATCGCGAGCTCGCCGCGACCTGGAAAGAACGGGCGCGGATCAATGTCGCGGCGATCCTCACGGCCAATGAACTGGAGAAGCTGGACTTGCCGGCGACGCCGGCCGCGCAGGCGAGGCTGATCCGGTTTACCGGCTTCGGCGCCGGCGAGCTGGCAAATGGCATGTTCCGGCGCCCGGGCGAAGCCGACTTTCGTACAGGTTGGGACGACCTTGGCAACTCGCTGGAATCGGCCGTCAGCGATGGCGATTACGCATCGCTCGCCCGTTGCACGCAATATGCCCACTTCACCCCCGAATTTGTCATCCGGGCAATCTGGAAGGGCCTGCAATGCCTCGGCTGGCGCGGCGGCCGCGTGCTCGAGCCGGGGATCGGAACAGGGTTGTTTCCGGCGCTGATGCCGAAGCAATATCGCGACGTAAGCTACGTCACCGGCATCGAGCTCGATCCCGTCACGGCCCGCATCGCACGATTGCTGCAGCCGAAGGCAAGGATCATCAACGGCGATTTCGCGCGCTCGGACCTCACTGCGATTTATGATCTCGCAATCGGCAACCCGCCTTTCTCCGATCGGACGGTTCGCTCCGACCGGCACTATCGTTCGCTCGGCCTTCGGCTGCACGATTACTTCATCGCCCGGTCGATCGATCTCCTGAAGCCGGGCGCCCTGGCCGCCTTCGTCACCAGCGCCGGCACGATGGACAAGGCGGATGGCACCGCACGCGAGCACGTTTCCAAGTCCGCCGACCTGATCGCGGCAATCCGCCTCCCCGAAGGCAGTTTTCGGCGTGACGCCGGCACGGACGTCGTGGTCGACATCCTCTTCTTCCGCAAGCGAAAGACAGGCGAACCGGAAGGCGACCTTTCGTGGCTCGACCTGGAAGAGGTTCGGCCGGCTGTCGAGGACGAGGGTGCGATCCGCGTGAACCGATGGTTCGCTGAGCATCCGGAGTTCGTGCTCGGCGATCATGCCCTCACTTCAGGTCCCTTCGGCGAGACCTACACATGCCGGCCTCGCACCGGCGCGGAGCTCGAGGCGGCGCTGACGGCAGCGATCGCTCTTCTCCCGGGAGACCTCTATGACGGCGAGCCGACCGCAATCGACATCGACCTGGAGGACGAGCTCGGCGAGATCGTCGATCTTCGTCCCGACAATGCGAAGGTGCGCGAGGGCAGCTACTTCGTCGATGTCAGGCATGGTCTCATGCAGGTCATCGACGGCGAGCCGGTCGCGGTGCAGGTGCGCAAGGCCCGCAGCGGCGAGGGAATTTCGGAAAAGCACGTCCGCATCATTCGCAAATTGATCCCGATCCGTGATGCCGTGCGCGACGTCCTGAAAGCTCAGGAACTGGACCGGCCGTGGCGCGAGCTGCAGGTGCGGCTACGCATCGCTTGGTCGAGCTTCGTTCGCGATTTTGGCCCGATCAACCACACCACGGTTTCGATCATCGAGGATGAGACTACGGGCGAGGTTCGTGAAACCCATCGCCAGCCGAACCTGCAGCCTTTCCGCGACGATCCCGATTGCTGGCTGGTTGCCTCGATCGAGGACTATGTCCTCGAAACGGACACCGCCAGGCCCGGACCGATCTTTTCCGAACGGGTCATCGCGCCCCCTTCCCCGCCGATCATCACCTCCGCCGCCGATGCCTTGGCCATTGTGTTGAACGAGCGCGGACGCGTCGACCTCGATCATGTCGCCGAGCTTCTGCATTGCGACACGGACGCGGTTCTCGATGCGCTCGGGGACACGATCTTTCGCGATCCCGCCGACGGCTCCTGGCAGACTTCGGACGCCTATCTCTCCGGGACTGTGCGCACGAAGCTCGGTGTCGCGGAACCGGCCGCCGCGCTCGATGCCGCCTACGAGCGCAATGTCCGTGCGCTTCAGGCGGTGCAGCCGGCCGACCTCAGCCCGTCCGATATCACCGCTCGGCTGGGCGCGCCGTGGATCCCGGTAGCCGATATCGTCGACTTCGTGCACGAGACGATGGGTGCTGAGATCAGAATCCACCATATGCCGGAACTCGGCTCCTGGACGGTGGAGGCCCGGCAGCTCGGTTGGACGGCCGCCGGCACATCGGAATGGGGAACCGACCGCCGGCACGCCGGCGAGTTGCTCGCTGATGCGCTGAACAGCCGGGTGCCGCAGATCTTCGACGCCTTCAAGGATATCGACGGCGAGCGTCGGGTGCTGAACGTCGTCGACACGGAAGCCGCCCGCGACAAGCTCCAGAAAATCAAGACGGCCTTCCAGAACTGGGTCTGGACGGATCCCGATCGGACCGACCGGCTGGCGCGGGTCTACAACGACCGCTTCAACGATATCGCGCCCCGAACATTCGACGGCTCCCATCTCAAGCTTCCCGGCGCCTCTGGCGCCTTTGTTCTTTATGGGCACCAGAAACGCGGCATCTGGCGCATCATTTCGTCCGGTTCGACTTACCTTGCGCATGCCGTCGGCGCCGGCAAGACGATGACAATGGCTGCCGCCATCATGGAGCAACGCCGGCTCGGACTGATTGCCAAGGCGATGCTGGTGGTGCCCGGGCATTGCCTGGCGCAGGCTGCGCGCGAGTTTCTGGCGCTCTACCCGAATGCCCGCATTCTCGTCGCCGACGAGACGAATTTCACGAAGGACAAGCGCGCCCGTTTCCTCTCCCGCGCCGCCACGGCGACCTGGGATGCGATCATCATCACCCATTCAGCGTTCCGGTTCATCGCGGTCCCGTCGACGTTCGAACAGCAGATGATCCAGGATGAGATCGAACTCTACGAGGACTTGCTCACCAAGGTCGACAGCGAGGATCGAGTCTCAAGGAAAAGGCTGGAGCGGCTCAAGGAAGGCCTCAAGGAACGGCTCGAGGCGCTGTCGACCCGCAAGGACGATCTGCTGACCATTTCCGAAATCGGCGTCGACCAGATCGTCGTCGACGAGGCGCAGGAATTCCGCAAGCTCTCCTTCGCGACAAACATGTCGACGTTGAAGGGCATCGATCCGAACGGGTCGCAGCGTGCCTGGGATCTCTACGTCAAGTCGAGGTACATCGAAACCAGGAATCCGGGGCGCGCGCTTGTGCTGGCCTCCGGCACGCCGATCACCAACACGCTCGGCGAGATGTTCTCGATCCAACGCCTGCTCGGGGCCGACGCGCTGCGCGAGCGCGGGCTGCACGAGTTCGACGCCTGGGCGTCGACCTTCGGCGACACCACGACGGAACTGGAGATCCAGCCGTCAGGCAAATACAAGCCGGTCAGCCGTTTCGCGAGTTTCGTCAACGTGCCGGAACTGATTGCGATGTTCCGGTCCGTCGCCGACGTGGTGATGCCGGACGATCTCCGCGAATACATCAAGGTGCCCAATATCTCGACAGGCCGGCGGCAGATCCTGACGGCCAAGCCGACCCAGGCCTTCAGGAACTACCAGACCGTCCTCGACGCCCGCATCAAGGCGATCGAGATGCGCGAGGGACCGGCAAAGCCCGGTGACGACATCCTGCTTTCCGTCATCACCGACGGGCGCCATGCGGCAATCGATCTCCGCCTGGTCGATGCGGACAATGACAACGAACCGGACAACAAGCTCAACCTGCTCGTCCAGAATGCCTACCGCATCTGGCAGGAGACCTCACAGAGCATCTATCTCCGCCCGGACGGCAAACCATTCGATCTGCCCGGCGCGGCGCAGATGATCTTTTCCGATCTCGGCACCATCAATGTCGAGAAGAGCCGAGGTTTTTCGGCCTACCGCTGGATCAGGGACGAGCTGGTCCGCCTGGGCGTTCCCGCTTCGGAAATCGCCTTCATGCAAGACCATAAGAAGACCGAGGCCAAGCAGCGGCTGTTCGGCGATGTGCGCTCCGGCAAGGTCCGCTTCCTGATCGGCTCTTCCGAGACGATGGGAACGGGCGTGAACGCCCAGCTTCGCCTCAAGGCGCTGCATCATCTCGATGTCCCATGGCTGCCCTCACAGATCGAACAGCGCGAGGGCCGGATCGTGCGCCAGGGCAATCAGCATGATGAAGTCGATATATTCGCCTATGCCACGCAAGGTTCGCTCGATGCCAGCATGTGGCAGAACAACGAACGCAAGGCCCGCTTCATTGCAGCGGCGCTTTCCGGCGACACCTCGATCCGCCGGCTCGAAGATCTCGGCGAAGGGGCCGCCAACCAGTTTGCAATGGCCAAAGCGATCGCCTCCGGCGACGAGCGGCTGATGCGGAAGGCGGGTCTCGAGGCGGACATTGCACGTCTAGAACGACTGCGCGCCGCCCATGACGACGATCAATATGCGGTGCGCCGACAGATCCGTGACGCCGAACGCGATATCGAGATCTCGGAGCGGCGGATCGCGGAAATCGGCAGGGATATCGAGCGCCTCATTCCGACCGCGGCTGACGCCTTTGCCATGACTGTCGTCGGTGAGCCTTTCGACGAGCGGAAAGCCGCCGGTCGCGCCTTGATGAAGGAAATCCTTACCCTTGTTCAGCTCCAGCAGGAGGGCGAGATCGTCATCGCCTCGATCGGGAGCTTCGATCTCGTTTATTCCGGCGAGCGGTTCGGCAAGGGCGACGGTTATCGCTACACGACCCTCCTCCAGCGGACCGGCGCCGACTACGAAATCGATCTGGCCGTGACGGTGGCGCCGCTTGGCGCCGTGTCCCGCCTCGAACATGCGCTTGATGGTTTTGACGGCGAGCAGGATCGCTATCGGCAACGGCTACAGGACGCGCATAAGCGCCTTGCCTCCTATCACTCGCGCGAGGGTGCTGCGTTCGCCTTTGCGGAGGAACTGGCTGACAAACGCCGGCAACTGCGGGAGGTCGATGAGGCGCTGGCGCAATCCGCCCGCGATGATGATGAGACGCAGAGTGAAGCCGCCTAGCTCTGTTCCTAGAGCGGCCGATCGCCTTAGATCGACCGGCCTAAACTAATCACCGAACAGAATGGCGCCAAAGTCGGTGGCGCCATGCAGGACATGGACGATGACCACTTTCGTGCTCTCGACGCGGTAAAAGATCAGGTAATTGCCGTGAACGCGCCGACGGATACCATGGTGCTCGTAGCGGGGGACGAGGGCAAAGCCGTTCGGACTATCGATGAGATCCTCACACTTGCTCCGCAGCTCCCGGACGAATGACAGGGCGCGTCGGGGATTGTCCTGAGCGATGTAATCGGCGATCTGCTCGAGATCGTTTTCCGCCTCGTAGGAAAACTCGAGGATCATGCCGATTTTTCGGCTTTGTCAGCCATCGCACTGTATTTGGCCTCGAGTCGATCGAAGACATCGCTCGCCGGCTTCGTTCGGCCAACATCGGCATCGGCAATGCCGCGCGTGATGGAAGCATCCAGTGCGGCAAGCCGGGTCTCCCGGTCCTGGACCAGTCGCACACCTTCTCGCAGGACTTCGCTTTTCGAACCGTAGCGTCCTGTGTCGACGAGTTGCTGAATGTAGCTTTCGAGCTGCTTTCCCAGATCGGCACTGATCATGCGGTCCTCCATCTGATGTGATGGAGATAAGATAGGCTCTTTATCAACTATTATCAATCCTCGTCGCAATCACCCGCATCCCAAATGTGTGCGGAGAAACAGGAAAGAGGAATGGAAGATGAAAAGGGAGGAACCCGGTCGCAGATCGGCCCACCGGTCGCCGCTTCCGCTCAACCGCCGTCTCCGCATCCCGGCCACTCGTCCTTCGCAGGGCTATCAGCCCCGCTCGTCCTTCGCGGCAGCGATGCTCGACCGCAGTTGCCCCCGGCCGCCCGCTCCGCGGTCCGGAAGGTGTCTTCAGGAAAGAATGAAGACAGGAAGGACCGGCAGAAGCCGCGTCCCAGATCCCGGAAAAGGAGCATCCCATGTATCTCATGAAGGTCGATCCGCGTGCGCTGAAGGACAATCCCGACAACACCCGCCAGTCGAAATCGACGCCGCAGGCAGACGCCCTGCTGCTGGCGACGATCAAGGCCGTCGGTGTCATCCAGCCGCCCGTTGTCTTCCCCGAGCGCGACGGCGGTAATGGCTTCATCATCGAGGCCGGTCACCGCCGTCGACGCCAGGCTGTCGCCGCTGGCCTCGAGGAGATCGATGTGCTCGTCGTCGAGGCCGCCAACGACAACGGCGCCATGCGGTCGATGGTCGAGAACATTGCCCGCGAGCCGCTAAACCCGGTCGACCAATGGCGGGGAATCGAACGTCTCGTCGCGCTCGGCTGGACCGAAGAGGCCATCGCGGTCGCCCTGACCCTGCCGGTGCGGCAGATCCGCAAGCTCCGGCTGCTCGCCAACGTCCTGCCGGCTATGCTGGATCATATGGCGAAGGGCGACATGCCGTCGGAACCGCAGCTGCGCACGATCGCAGCCGCCGCGGTCGATGAGCAGAAGGAAGTGTGGAAGGCGCACAAGCCCAAGAAGGGCGACACGGCGTCGTGGTGGTCGGTTGCCAACGCGCTTTCGAAGAAGCGGATGTACGCGAAGGACGCCAGCTTTGGCGACGACTTGGCGGTGGCCTACGGTATCGAGTGGGTGGAAGATCTCTTCGCCCCGGCCGACGAGGACAGCCGCTACACCACCAATGTCGAGGCCTTTCTCGGCGCGCAGCAGGAGTGGATGACGATCAAGCTGCCGAAGAAGGGCGCGATTGTCGAGGTCAACAATTATGGCCAGCCGGAACTGCCCAAGAAGGCTGAGCGTGTTTACGGCAAGCCCGGCAGGGGCGACAGCACCGCCATGTATCTCGATCGCGAGGGCAAGGTGCAATCGGTCCACTACCGGATGCCGGAAGCCCGGAAGCCGAACGGACAGACCGGCTCGTCTTCCGACGGCTCGACCGGGCCTGATGATGAGGTAATTGCTGTCTCAAAGGCACGCCCCGACGTCACGCAGAAGGGCCAGGACATGATCGGGGATCTCCGCACCGATGCGCTTCATGAGGCGCTCGGCCGCGCGCCGATTGAGGACGACATGCTGATGGCCTTGCTCGTGCTCGCCTTCTCCGGCCAAAACGTTCGCGTCGACTCCGGTGCCAACGACAACGTGTTCGGGGCCAAGCGCATGCAACGCCACGCCGCCCGCCTCTTCTCCGAGGACGGCAGGCTGGCGTTCGATATGGAGACCGTTCGCGTCGCTGCCCGGTCCATCCTGATCGAGGTTCTCTCCTGCAGACGAAATATCACGAATAGCGGTGTGGTCTCGCGCATCGCCGGCGAGGCGATCGGCGCCGACGGCTTCCTGCCGAACATGGGCACGGAAGACTTTCTCGTGTGCCTGTCGCGCCAGGCGCTCGAGGCGGCAGCGAAGGAGGCGAATGTCCATCCCCGGCCGCGGGTGCGCGAGACTCGCGCGGCGCTCGTCGACCACTTCAAGGAGGTCCAGTTCGTGCATTCGGCGGCCCTCTTCACGCCGGATCCGAAGGACGTCGCCGACCTGATGAAGCATGCCGACCACCTCGATGATGGTCGCGACGACGACCCTGCGGGCGATCCGGACACGGATGAGGATGCTACCGCGCCTGGAGTTGCTGATCCGGATCTCGGGCAGCCCGGAGAACCGGCAGGCGAATCCGTGGCCACGCCTTCGGACGAGGACGAAACCGCCTACGGCATCGCGGCGGAATAGTCGCCCTTTCCGACATTCATATCCGTCGACATCGCCGCCGGCCATCACCGGCGGCGCTCTTGTTTGCATCATCCGCAGAATTGAAGGAGAAAGCACATGTCTGCGTCCTTGATCTACGACCTCGCCCCGATCGGCTCCATCGTCGCCTGGTCGGACGGAACACCGCGCCCGCCGGAGCGCCACACGAAGAAACTGGCGGCCTGGGAAAACCGCAACAGCAAGGGTCGGTTGATCCGCAAGCAGGGTAAGCGCGGCGTCGGTAATGTCAGCCTGTCGCCGGATTTTACCCTTCACGAGGGCGACTTTGGCGCGGGCGGCGTGATCGCCATCCGCATCCACCGGACCTTCTCGCTCGACAGCGAGCTGACCTTTAAGGTCGTCGAACGCCCCGCTCCCGGATCCATTCGTGTCTTCGACCGCGCCGGGTCGCAGGCGGAACTCGTCCACCTCGCCGGGGATCGGCAGGCGGCCGAGGAGTGGCTGACCCGACACGGCTATCCCCATGCCGTGCTCGAGGAGGTGACTGCCGACGAGGTTGCCGCCGATCATGTCGAAGGGAGGGCTGCGGCATGAACATTCCGCTCTCGCAACCCTCCACGAACTCCACCGCTGAGCCTTCAGGGGTGGAGTTCGCCCAGAGTGCCGACGGCATGCCTGTTGCGCGCGTCGGCGACCTCGTCTTCGCCATGGTGCCGGCGCGGGACAACCAGTATTTCCTCGCCAGCGCGTGGCGCGTGTCGCGACCCCTTGCCGACCTCAAACGCGATGACTTCTATTCGCATCATGGTTCCGTTGAAGATGAAGCGGCCTTCCGAAACCGCATGGTTGAACAGGCGGTACATTGCCGCGGGCTCCAAGCTCTCGCTCGCCGTTCTGTCCGCATCAATTGTAATACGCCCTGGGGCGCCTCCCAGGGTGCCACCGTCTATGCGGACGGAATCGTCTCCCACATCACAGCTGGGCATGGCGGCTTCAAACTCTCGGTCGCGCGCAACGCCACCGTCCATCCGATGTTGCGGTCAGACGGCGGCTGGTACGAGGAAGACGCGGCCTGGGCGATCGTTGCCCTGACCTTTCCGGACCTGTTCACCAGCTATGAGCAAAAGTGCGCCGACAAGACGGTCCGCGACTCCTGGCCGGATGCCTGGGAAGCGATCCACGGTCGCTCGCTCCTGCCCGGCGAATCCCATGGGAGAGACAGCCAAGCGTTCGCGCACCTGCATGCCGGGGACTGGATCGTTATCTCAGCGCTCCGTTCGGGTCATCATCCCGGCATGACCGAGGTGATTGCGACCATTGGCGGAAAGCGCGACGAACGGGCCGAGGAACGCCGTTTCCTGGTGCCGAGCGACGATTACGCCGTCGGCCGGTTTGGTTTCGTCATCGATGAGACGAAGCACGTTGCCTATGACGGGCCCTCGAGCTTCGCCAGCTGGCGTGGGAGGAGGACCGCGTGATGTCCGGTTCCGCAAAACACGTGATACAGCTCACCCGCATGGAAGCGGCGCGGCGCCAGACGCAGCATCAGCTGGATCTGATCGACCGCCAGATCACGCGGCGAATGACCGCGCTCATCCCGCTGCTCGGCCGGCGTCAGCCGGGCTACCGCCGCGGAAAGCCGCCGGCCTCAGGCGTTTTCCTCGAACACTATCGCGCCAATCTCGCGGCGCTGACCGCCGAGCGCCAGCCGGAGGTCGACGCGCTTACGCGCAAACTTTCCCGGCAGGACGCCGCCATCGCGGCTCTCCAGGCACGCCACCGGCCGCTTCCGCAACCCGCAGAGGGCGGGAGTGGTGACTCGATGGCAGGGGGACGCTCATGAGCACCATAGGCGAACTCGAGCAACGGGCGGGCATCGGCCCCTCACCCCAGGACCGGACAGCGTTCTGGATCCAGTTCCATCATCTCGAGCGCGCCGAATGCCTGAAGGCCGGTGTGGCGGAGCTCCACAGGCTGATTGCCGAAAAGGAGGCGACGCCAACCGCAGCAAGCAAGGTCGCAACCACGCGGCCCAAACGGGAAAAGCTGCCGCCGCTGACCGAAGAGGAGGAGCAGGTCATCCAGGCTTATGCCGCCAAGCACGGCCGACGGTGGAAGAGCATCCTGAACCGTGTCTGGATGGGCGGCCCGCCCTATGACGATGGTGGCACGTTGCGCCGCCTGCGCAATTCCCATGGTCCGTCCTGGCTTCACGCTTATCGTCTGCCGAAGCCCCGCCCTGAGGAAGACGCGGGGTCGGATCGCCAGCCGGACGCACCGGAAACCTGATCCGCCGGTCGGTTCGGGACACCTGCGTCCCGGCTAGCCCCCACAATCCTCAATGCCGCGACTGCCTCCCTGGCGGTTGCGAGTGAGCCTGATCCGCGCGGTGGCACCCGTCGAGCAGTTGCTCGCTTCAGGTGGAGTCAGAGGGTTGCTGCTCGCCGAAGCCTCCTGTTCAATGAGCTCCCCTGCCGGACCAGTTCCTTGCCGGCCTCCCCTTCGGTTTTGCTGCGGTCTGAACCGGCGGCCGTCCGTTTCAAGGCCGCTGTCGCGCCGCGGGGCGGCCGGACCGCGCCGTCCTCTCAAAAGCAGGGCCGCGTGCCTCGCGAGGTCAGGATGACCTGCTCCACGCGCATCCCGGCTTTGCTCGTCCTGGCGGGCCCGGACCCTGAAACGCCCGTTTTCCGCCGGCTCCCTTTGACCGCACCGAAGGGCAGACCGGCAAGGGCCGGAACCGCTTCGGAGGAAACCTTGAAAGGAACAGCCCATGGCCAGGCCCGCAACCCAGTCCCGCCAGCCCGCCCGCGTCGTGCAGCTTCGAAAGGGCGCCACCATCGAAATGGTCCGGCTCACCTGCCCGGATGCCGCCCAGGCGATGGCGATCGCCGAGAGCTTCGGCACGGCCGTGATCGACGGCGACGGGATCCGCGACCTGCATGAACGCCTGATCATAGAGACGGCCGACAGCCTCTCCGAAGGCCTTGGCGAACGGGCGATGCAGATCCACCTCCAGCGCATCGTCGGCGCCTATGTCGGCTCCGCCCATGGCGCGGGACAGTTCTACTCCCGCGCCGTCAGCGAGGCCCGTGACGCGACCGCCAAGGCGTCCAATGACGCACGCGACGAGGATCTCGACGGTCCGGTCGGTTACGACAGTGCGGCACAGCGCAAGCGCGAATTCGCGGCCGACATGGGCGTCCAGGCCCATTCGCTCCGCATGGCCGCAGAGGGCGCAGTTGCCGCCTACGAGCAGATCGTTGGCGAGGTCTGGAAGCCCTTCGATCGCCCCGTCGAAAACCCCGGCGCATCGCTCGACCACAAGGCGGCTGCAGCACAGATGGCAGCCTTCGACTGACCGCATCGGCGGGGCTCTGGCCCCGCCTCTTCTTCTTTCTCCGATCGACAGCTGGCCCTCCGGATCCAGCCTTTCGCATGTCGAAGGATAACGAAAGAAGGAAGGTGATCAGCTTGCCCGCCATCGCGGACCCGCCCGGCTTCGGTCTGGCCGGATCGGGGATTGAGCCGCAAGGGCTTCGCCCTCCTCCACTGCCGTTCCGGCGCTTGTCTAGCGTGCGCCCTCCCCTCAGCCCGTCCCTTGGACCGCCGTGACGGGCCGCGATCGGCGCGGCCTCGGAAAGTGGAGGCATGAAAGAAATGAGCAGGAAACCGGAAACGCAACGTGCAGACGTCTATAGCCGGATTACCGATCGGATCGTCGATGACCTGGCGCGTGGCGTCAAACCGTGGATGAAGCCATGGCACGACCGCAACATGCGAGAGCGGATCACGCGTCCACTCCGGCACAACGGGCAGCCCTACTCGGGCATGAACGTGTTGCTGCTCTGGTCGGAAGGCATGGCGCGCGGCTTCTCGTCGCCGACGTGGATGACGTTCAAGCAGGCGCTGGAGCTTGGTGCCGCAGTCCGCAAGGGCGAAACCGGTTCGACCGTCGTCTTCGCCAGCCGCTTTACCAAGACCGAAGCCGATGGCAACGGCGGTGAGGTCGACCGGGAAATCCCCTTTTTGAAAGCGTACACAGTCTTTAATGTGGAGCAAATCGACGGTTTGCCCGATCATTACCATCGCCCACCGGCACCCGTTGCCGATCCCGTCCAACGGATCGAAAGGGCCGACCGCTTCTTCCGAAACACCGGCGCCCTAATCCGCCACGGCGGCACACAGGCATATTATTCGCCGGTCACGGATCACATTCAGATGCCGCCATTCGAAAGCTTTCGGGACGCGGAATCATACGTTGCCACGGTCAGCCATGAAAGTTGCCACTGGACTGCGCATCCGGATCGTGTCGGCCGTGACCTCAGCCGGTATGCCAAGGATAAAACGGAGCGCGCCCGAGAGGAACTGATCGCGGAATTGGGCAGCTGCTTCCTATGCGCCGACCTTGGCATCGCACCGGAGCTCGAGCCACGGCCCGATCACGCCTCATACCTTGCCTCGTGGTTGACCGTGCTTTCCGAGGACCGGCGTGCGATTTTTCAGGCGGCCGCTCATGCGCAGCGGGCAGTCAACTTCCTGCACGATCTTCAGCCTGATGCAGCCGAGGAAAAGATCGCGGCCTAGAAATCAGAGTCGGTCGTTGTCGCCGCCAACGGCCGACATCTCTCTGTGCTCTCTATCCGTCAGCGTTCCCTGATCTGGCGTTAGGTCCAGCTTGCCCCAGATCGAGGTTTCGCGGTCTGTCGGTTTGAGCTTCCGGGATTGCTTGATTTCGACGGTAAACGGCTTTGTCTGCTGACGCATATATCCTCCAGGCGACGAATCGCGAGTACACGATACCGGGTTGAATATTGGAGGCAACTCCCAAGCCGGCCGGTCCGTTGCCGCCGAATTAGCGGCCCGGACATTGGGAGAGAGCAGCGGTTTACCACAGCAATGTGACGCTTGGGTTGAGGCGGTGGCACGTTGCCATCACCGCGTTCCTTCTGATCGCTCGGCATAGGCCACGTCCTCCGCGGGCTCGATGAGGCATGTCTGATCGGAGAGCGGCTTCGCCTCGATCGTTCTACCGCAACGGCCATCCAAACTTTCTTCCCCTGCGCGCTCACGCGCTCATTCCTCGCGCGGCAACAAAGTTTCTCCCGGCCGCCCTCCATTTCATTCCGTCCCTGCGGGTGCGGTCCGATCGTCCCCGATCCTTACGACAGCCATCGAGGCCGCGAAGGGCGCGGCCCGAAACCAACGAAAGGAACATAAAAATGGCAACCATCGGCACCTTCACCTCCACCGAAACCGGCTTCAGCGGCTCGATCCGCACGCTCGCCCTCAACGTCAAGGCCCGCATCGCCCGCATCGAAAACCCCTCCGACAAGGGCCCGCACTACCGCATCTACGCCGGTAATGTCGAGCTCGGCGCGGCCTGGCAGAAACGCTCCGAGCAGGACCGCGACTACCTCTCGGTCAAGCTCGACGACCCGAGCTTCCCCGCTCCGATCTACGCAACCCTCACCGAAGTCGAAGGCGAGGACGGCTACCAGCTGATCTGGTCCCGCCCCAACCGGGACTGAGATCCGGAAGAGGCCCCGCCGCGAGGCGGGGCCAATCGGCCGAATTTGAGAAACCGGGAGCGGGCATCGAGCCCGCTTCCGGCCTTCCTGGTGCCATACGGGACCCAAAATGTCTGCTCAGATCGCTCCAGTGTGCCGGGCCGGCATGGCGGCATCAAGGACGGGTGGTCAACCCCCAATATTGCCTCCGCTTCGGTTCCCGCCGCTCCGACAAAATCGGCTCCCCCACCCGCCGCCGCTGGCGGTCGCGTGCGCGATCCCTGACCCCGCCATCCCGTCCCGCCCCGCGTCGTCGTCTTTCACGAACTCAAGGAGATGAGACGATGACGATCGAACAGCACATCGAGGAGCTGCGGCTGGAATTGAAGAGCGTATGGGACGTGGCCGAGCGGCGCCAGATCGAGACGGAGCTCCAACTCGCCGAGGCTGATCTCGCTGTCATGATTGCGGAACAGGAGGGCGCCGTCGACGCCGAGCCGCCATTCTGAGGCGGCTCTTTCCTCCTCTTATGTGAGCCAGTCCGCCGGATCGACCGGCCGGTCCGGCTGTCAGGGATTTTATCCCTCGACACTCCCGCCGGCTCGCGCCGGATATGGTCGCGTCCCCTGCGGGTCCGCGGGTCTCTTCTCTCTCTGACCTCCCATTTTACTCCAGCAAATCCGGCGTAAAGGACGGCGCGGTCTCCCCCAATTTTTCCGCCGTTGCGTTGCGCTGCGCTCTGGAAAAATCGGTTCCCCCGCTGGCGAGCCGCGTTCCGCGGTCCTTGACCCCTCTTTGCTACAGAGTGGCCGATCTCCGTCATTAACGAAGGAGATCACAACATGACACCCGATCAGAACCTCATGCTCTACACCAAGCTTGCCGGTTTCCGGCTCGTCGTCCTCGCAAACCGGTTCGGCTGCGACAGCGAGTTCTCGCGAGACCTTCATGACCGCCTGATTGAAGGGCTGGAGGCGGCAATTGGCCGCGTGCGGATCATCATGTCGTTGGAGCGGAGCGTTCTTACCGGAGAGGACGAGTTCGCCGAGTATCAACTGGAAGGGGAGACCGAAATATTCGGGCGCTTTACCATCAATCTGCTGGACGATCTCGAAATCGATTTCGACACGCACGAATACCGCATCAACGGTGGCGATTGGGCAATCGCTTTGACGGCCGACTATACCGGCGTCGACATCGACTATCCGGAACTGGTTGCGCTCACCGACAATGAGCTCGGCTCACTTGGGCCGATCATCAAGGACATCACGCGGGAAACCGGGATCGCGGTAAATGCGTCGCGTGTCATTTTCACCCGGTGCGAAGGATCATGATCCTGCGGTGCGATCTCGACAATCCGAGGGGCGGCGAGAGCCGCCTCTCAAATGTCCAGAAGACATCGCGATCGTAGCGCTTGTGATCAGTTGAGCCTCTTCCTTTCGACTCGGCCGTCATCTCTCATAGGGGATGTTGCTGCCCGTGCGTCATGACGCAACCTGCTGCCGCCAGAATTTTCCCCGCCGTACCGGCTCCTCGCGAAGCAAAATTCTGGCAGCAGCAAGTCCTTCACGTGCGTTTCGGCCCTCTGGGTGCGTCCCTCCTTTCCGGTCCGCCGACTATCCCCGCGATGACCGCAATTCGAAAGGAGAAACACCATGCAACAGCTCGCCCAATTCCTCGCAGCCACCGGCCGCCGGCTCCGCACTCTCGGCAAGGTGATGAGCCACTTCTTCCGCAAGGGAAAGCTCGGCTTGAAGCTCGCAATCAAGATCCCGTTCTTCGTCGAGATCGAGGTGTCCTTCGAGACTGACTGGAACCGGCGCCGCTGAAGCGCTTTCGAAGCCCGCTTCCGCGGGCTTCTCTCATCTCGGCATCGAAGCGCGCGGACGATAGCCGCGTTTGCGTTTTTGGCGGAGCAGATCGAGGAACAGTCGCACCGCTTCCTCTTCCCGACCGAAATGATGGACCAGCATCTGCCCCTTGCTTCCGATGCGGCCCCATTTGCGCAGCAGGCAGACGTCCCCGAACAGATTGGGTTCGATCGACATCGCGTAGTAGCGCGCCATGTTCCGGGAGGTATCCGAGCGTTCGACATAGAGGTGGTAAGGTTGCGAGATCATGGGAGAAGAATCGCTGATCCCGGGAATCGCGTCCAACGACACTTATGAATCAATCGCCATGGATCGATTCACATCGGTGATGATATCGGAAAACCCGTGACGGGCTTGGGCGAGACGCCTTTGGCGCACGGCTCTACTCGCTGACGCTCCCCGAACCCGCCTGGCGGTTTCGGCCATCCGGTAACGATCCTCTCGCGGTTCTCAGCCGCACCAGCCGTGCCTCGCACCGTCCCAGCGCCTGGCGAGGCCCTCGTCGATGAGAGTGGCTCCGAGCGAGCGCCCTGCCCGCGTCACCGTGCGGAGCTTGCGACCATATTTATCCTCGTCACGCAGGCCGGCCGACAAGGAGAATTCGCCGGCATTGAGCAACGCCAGCAGGCGTGCTTTCGCGGCTTCGCCTTTGATCCTTTCCGCCTCGCAGCGCGGCGGGCTGAGTTCGGGCGTGTCGATATCCGCGATGCGGATTTTCTGGCCCTTGAACCAGAAGGTATCGCCGTCGACGACGCAGTTCACATGGCGATCGGCGCCGCAGAATGAAAATGCCGCTGACGATGAATGCCCTGTTGGTGTCCTGGCCGCAGCCACGAGTCCGGAAAGGTCGCCGGGGCCATTGAAGGCAAGCCATCCTCCCGCAGCAAGGATCATGGTGCAGCAGATCGCGGCCAGTGGTTTACGCAGGCGGCGCGGTCCCGATCGGGGTGGCTTTCCCTGCCAGCGATGTCGATCGTTCTTTCCCCCGGGCTTCCCCGTCTTCCTGAACGGAACCACATTCGATTTCGTCACCCTCGGTCCTCTCCTGTTCGCCTCAACCTATGACGGCTGCGGTTTCATCCGCGTTTACATGCAAGGGCGCTTCAGACAGTGTGCGAGGAGTGGGGCGCAGTCGATCCCGCCTCCTCTTCGAGCCACTATGTTGAGGCTCCTGCGGCTGCGCTTTCTCCCGCTCCCGCACGACGAGAATTCCCGAAATCCCGCCCTTTCGTGCGGCCGCTATGCTGATTTCTCCGATACTCTTCATTGTCCTAGATCGGCCTTGCTCGTTGCACTGCGCACCGGCTCGATCCGAGAGGCTCCGAGCGTGTTTCTGGGCCTGTGAAACCTGTTCATCCCAACGCAGGCTTTCATATCGTCGCGCCTGAACCAGATCGCGCGGCCGCACCTGAGCGGTGCGTTGCCCGCTGTGAAGACGATCTGCTCATCGGCGCGCATGCGAAGCACCTCGTGCGGCTGGATCAACGGTCGTGCGGCCAACTGCTTCGATCGCGTCCGCGACGATCCTTTCATCTGCGAACTACGGCTGACCTGGTCGATCTCGACTGTTGTCATGCCGCAGCGGCGTGAGATGTAATCGGCGGTTTCCGGATCGTTGATCGCTGCGAAACTGATCCAGCTCGCGCTCTCGAACCACTTGCTCGATGCATCCCGCCCACCGTAGGTTTCGCGCAACTGGCCGATCGACTGATAGATCATGACAAGGGTGATCCCATATTTGCGGCCGGCATCGCGCGCAGTTTCCAGGATCCGCATGTAGCCAAGCCTCGCGACCTCATCGAGAAGGAAGAGCGCCCTGCCCTTCATCGACCCATCGCGATTGTAGATCCCATTGAGAAAGGAGCCGATGATGACGCGTGCGAGGCCCGCATGCGTCTCCAACGTCCTGAGATCGATGTTGATAAAGACGTCGGTGTTTCCCTCGGCAAGATCCCCCGTCGAAAACGTCTTTCCGGAAACCAGTGCGGCATAGTTCGGATAGGACAGCCAATGGGTTTCCTTGATCGCGTTGGCGTAGACGCCGGAGAAGGTTTCGGGCGTCATGTTCACGAAGGCCGCCACATTCTCCTTTACGAAATCCGACTCCGAATTGTCGTAGATTTCCTGCAGGCGTTGACGCAACTGCGGCTCCGGCTCGGAGAGATTGGCGCGAACCTGGCGAAGCGTCTGGTTCTCCTTCTCCGTGTGGCCGGAGAGGCAAACGTCGGCGATCATCGCCGTCAAGAGTTGCAGGGCCGAGGCCCGGAAGAAGTCGTCGCGAACTCCGCGCGTGCCGCCGCTATCGCTCATGATCCATGAAGCGACGGAGGCGATATCCTCTTCCTTGGTGCCGCCGAATTGTCCGATCCAGTCAAGCGCGTTGAAGCCAGTCTCCGGCTCCTTCGGGTCAAGGACGAATAGATCCCGGTTTGTGCTGCCCCGGTGCACTGACACCATCGGGGCAACCTCGTTCGACGGGTCGAGGACGATGAGCGAGCCGCCCCATTTCAACGCCGTCGGGATCGTCACCGACGTCGTCTTGAAGCCGCCGGAACCCGCGAACACGATGCCGTGGGACGAACCGAACGAGCCGTCGAAGCATAGGAGCGGCGACTTGCCGCCGGCGCCCCATGTCTCAGCGTTGTCTGCACGAAATGCCAGTGCCGCTGTGCTGTCTCGATCGACGCGATATCGTTCGCCGATGACGATGCCGCCGGCGTCCGAAAACAGGTTCGCCGCTTCCTGCATCTTCATCCATTCGGCCTCGCCATGAAGCGCCCGCTTGCCGCGTATGCGTTTCGGTTCGGCACTTGCGAATACCGCGTTGCCGGCGAGCGCGACACGGAGGGCGAAGCAGGCAGACAACGCCGCCGCCGCCGCGCCGATCAGCGTCGCGGGATCGACATAGGAGACGAGCGACTTGCCGGCCGGAATCTGGTCCGCAAGCCCCGACAACCTGGTCGTTTCGCGAGCGATGGCGACAATGATTGTCGCTATACCGCCGGCAGCGACGCCCCATCCTGCTGTCTTGATCCTGATCGCGCCGGCGCTCGCGAACAGGAAGACGATGCCGATGGCGGCCGCTGCGACATAAGGCAGGGCAATGCCGGCCCGGCCGAGCGTCTGCCGAGCAGCCTCCGTCTTTCCAAAGCCGGATAGCCAATGTTCGACCCCGGTCAATCCGATCATGACCAGGAAAATCAGCGCGACAGGTGCGATGAAAAGCATGATCCTATTCATCGCTGTTGCCAAAGGCCTCCGCGCCGATCGCCATCAATCGCGAGCGTTCGGTGTCGTTGCTTTTCAAGCGCCGGCTCAAATCGATGAGGGCGCCCAGCAGAAGCGCTCGCTTCTCGTAGCGAAGACCCGCTTTGACGATCAAACCGCCGAGCTCGATTTTTTCCCGCGTGTCCTTCTTGCGGGCATCGGATGTGGTCGTGCGCGCCATCCGCTCAAGCCTCAGCAGTCCCGCCCGCAGCCGCGCCAGCCGCGTTCTGCGTGGACGGTGCGCTGCTTTCGCCGACGCCAGCCCCCCTCTTTCCTCCGGTCGTACGAACCTCGCCTCCGCGAAACCGTTTCGCCAGATCGTCGAAGGCCACCTGCAGCTCGGCCTCATCGACCTCGATCTCGCCGAGACCTGCCTTCAGCGCGATCCGGCCGATCCGTTCGGCTTCACGGGTCTCCGCGGCCTTGAGCTGTTCCTGGAGCTTGGCGATTTCGTCGCGGATCTTGGAGGATGGCTTCTTCATTCCGTCTGTCTCCCTTCGGTGAGAAAGCTTGTCTTTCGAACCCAGCTTTTCCGATCGGAGTGCGGAACGCACTACTGTGAATCCTACAATCGCCAAGGGCGATGCTTTCGTGAATGATCCCGGCCGTTCCGAAGGAGCGGATCCGAAGGGCGCAATTATACGTCGCTGATGCGACGCTCTGCTTTTTGCCCCTGGCAGGCCTTCCGCTCCCGACGAACTCATTGATTTCACTCGCAACCGGGAAAGAGTTCCGCCGTGGCCGTCCCTCATTTCTCCGTCAGCGTCGTCGCCCGTGGCTCCGGCCGCAGCGCCGTCCTGTCGGCGGCCTACCGCCACTGCGCCAAAATGGAGTTCGAGCGGGAAGCCCGCACGATCGACTACACCCGTAAGCAGGGCCTGCTGCACGAAGAGTTCACTATTCCCGCCGATGCGCCGGAATGGCTACGCTCGATGATCGCGGACCGCTCTGTTTCCGGCGCCTCCGAGGCTTTCTGGAACAAGGTCGAAGATTTCGAGAAGCGGTCCGATGCGCAGCTCGCCAAGGACGTTACCATCGCCTTGCCGATCGAATTGACGGCCGAGCAAAAGATTGCGCTGGTGCGTGACTTCGTCGAGCGGCACGTCACCTCGAAGGGCATGGTGGCCGATTGGGTCTATCATGACGCCCCAGGCAATCCGCATGTTCATCTGATGACAACCTTGCGGCCGCTGACCGAGGACGGTTTCGGCGCCAAGAAAATCCCAGTTCTCGGACCGGAAGGCAATCCGATCCGAAACGATGCCGGCAAGATCGTCTATGAGCTCTGGGCGGGAAGCATCGACGATTTCAACGCGTTTCGCGACGGATGGTTTGCCTGCCAGAACCGGCATCTGGCGCTTGCTGGCCTCGACATTCGTGTCGACGGCCGGTCCTTCGAGAAGCAAGGGATCGATCTCGAGCCCACCATTCATCTCGGCGTCGGGACCAAGGCGATCGAACGGAAACGCGATGGGGCGTCCAAGCCCATGGAGCTCGAACGCCTCGAACTGCAAGAGACGAGGCGGAGCGAAAACGTCAGGCGCATCGACCGGAATCCTCAACTCGTCCTCGACCTGATCATGCGTGAGAAGAGCGTCTTCGACGAGCGTGACGTCGCCAAGATCCTTCACCGCTACATTGACGATCCGGCGCTGTTCCAAAGCCTGATGGTCCGGATCATCCTCCAACCTGAGACGTTCCGCCTCGAGCGCGAGCGAATCGACCTTGCGACCGGCAACCGGGTGCCGGCCAAGTACACGACGCGCGAGATGATCCGGCTTGAAGCGGAAATGGCCAATCGAGCGGTCTGGCTATCGCAACGGTCGTCGCACGGTGTTCGCGATGCGGTGCTGGCGGCGACATTCGAGCGTCATGAGCGTTTGTCGGATGAGCAGAAGACGGCGATCGAGCATTTGGCGGGACCCGAACGGATCGCGGCGGTGATCGGCCGTGCAGGCGCCGGCAAGACGACGTTGATGAAGGCTGCACGCGAGGCCTGGGAAGCAGCAGGTTATCGCGTTGTCGGTGCAGCACTTGCCGGCAAGGCGGCAGAGGGCCTGGAGAAGGAAGCGGGCATCATTTCTCGGACGCTTGCGTCGTGGGAACTCCGCTGGAACCAGGGCCGCGATCAGCTCGACGGCAAGACGGTGTTTGTGCTGGACGAAGCCGGCATGGTGTCGTCGCGGCAGATGGCGCTGTTCGTCGAAGCGGTAACGAAGGCCGGTGCCAAACTCGTTCTGATCGGCGATCCTGAACAGCTTCAACCGATCGAAGCCGGCGCTGCCTTCCGCGCGATTGCCGATCGCATCGGCTATGCCGAACTCGAAACCATTTACCGCCAGCGTCAGCAATGGATGCGCGATGCCTCGCTTGATCTGGCGCGCGGCAATGTCGGCAAGGCGGTCGATGCTTATCGCGCCAAGGGCAAGGTAATAGGTTCGGATCTGAAGGCGGAGGCCGTCGACAACCTCATCGCCGCCTGGGACCGCGACTATGATCCCACAAAGACGTCGCTGATGCTCGCCCATCTTCGCCGCGACGTTCGCATGCTGAACCAGATGGCCCGCATCAAACTCATCGAACGCGGGGTTCTCGACAAGGGATCCGTGTTCAAGACGGCGGACGGCGATCGCAATTTCGCCGTGGGCGACCAGATCGTGTTCCTCAAGAACGAGGGCTCGCTCGGCGTCAAGAACGGCATGCTGGCGAGGGTCGTCGAGGCCGCACCCGGCCGCATCGTTGCGGAGACTGGTGAAGGCGAACGCCGCCGTCAGGTGCTCGTCGAGCAGCGCTTCTACAACAACCTCGATCATGGCTATGCCACGACGATCCATAAGAGCCAGGGCGCCACGGTGGACCTGGTGAAGGTATTGGCTTCGCTCTCGCTCGATCGGCACCTCACCTATGTTGCGATGACCCGTCACCGCGAGGATCTCGGTGTCTATTACGGCAGACGGTCATTCGCCAAGGCCGGCGGCTTGATCCCTGTCCTCTCGCGCAGGAACGCCAAGGAAACAACGCTCGATTACAAGAAAGGCGGCTTTTACCGGCAAGCCCTTCGCTTCGCCGAGGCTCGCGACCTCAATCTCGTGAACGTGGCCCGCACACTCCTTCGCGATCGGCTGGAATGGACGCTCAGGCAAAAACAAAAGCTCATCGATCTTGGTGCGCGCCTTGCCGTGGTTGCCGGCAAGCTCGGACTCATCATCGGCACTGTGAAATCTCCGCTCCAGGACACTGTCAGGAAGGCAAAACCTATGGTTTCCGGCATCACCACCTTCGCAAAATCAGTCGACCAGGCGGTCGAGGACAAGGTCGCAGCCGATCCCGGCTTGAAGAAGCGGTGGGAGGAGGTTTCGACCCGTTTCCACCTCGTCTATGCGCAGCCGGAAATCGCGTTCAAGGCGATCAATGTCGACGCGCTGCTGAAGGATGGAACGGTGGCGAATGCCACAATCAGCAGGATCCGCGATAAACCGGAAAGCTTCGGCGAGTTGAAAGGTAGAACTGGTCTGCTGGCAAGCGGCACTGACAAGCAGGCGCGGGCAACGGCGCTGACCAACGCGCCGGCTCTTGCCCGAAATCTGGAGCGCTATCTGCGCCAGCGGGCGGAAGCCGAACGGAAGTTTGAGGTGGAAGAACGCGCCGCTTCTCGATTGATATCCCCGCGCTCTCCCAAAACGCAAAGCAGACCCTCGAGCGTGTTCGCGATGCGATCGACCGGAATGACCTGCCTGCAAGTCTCGAATACGCGCTTGCCGACAAGATGGTGAAAGCGGAGCTCGAAGGTTTCGCCAAGGCTGTATCGGAGTGTTTCGGCGAACGTACCTTCCTGCCTCTGGCTGCTAAGGACCCCAACGGACAGACCTTCAATGCGGTTACGGCTGGAATGACGGCCGGGCAAAAGGCCGAGGTGCGATCCGCCTGGAATTCCATGCGGACCGTGCAGCAACTTGCCGCCTATGAACGCACGACGGAGGCGTTGAAGCAGGCAGAATCTTTACGCCAAACGAGGAGCCAAGGGCTCTCCCTGAAATGATGATGCCGGTGTTTGCTCGAAGGGTGAAACGTTCTCAGAGAACGAACGCAGTCGTGATGCTCTCCGTGGCGGCGTCCATATTCGGGGGTATTGTTGCTGCGGCCATTATCGGCGGCTACCGCATCAACCTGACACCGAGCGAGCCCCTCGGCCTCTGGCGCATCGCACCGCTCGATCGAACGGTGTCGGCAGGTGATCTCGTCTTCATTTGCCCTCCGCAAACGCTGGCGATGCAAGAGGCCAGAGCGCGTGGCTATCTCCGCTTCGGAACCTGCCCGGGCGGGGTCGCGCCGCTCATCAAGATGGTCATCGCCATCGGTGGCCAGCCTGTCGAGATCGGCGCCGAGGTGACGATCGACGGGCATGTGGTCCCCTACTCCGATCTAGCACAAGGGGACGGAAAAGGTCGGCTGATGACGCCCTATCCTGGTGGTGTCGTGCCGCGGGGAAGCGTCTTTCTTCACTCGCCGTTCAGGAGCTCCTTTGACTCGCGCTACTTCGGTCCCCTGCCAACATCCGGCATCGTTGGCCTGGCGCAACAGGTGCTCACCTATGCACCGTGAGCACATTCGGCCGATGCTGCTGGTTCTCGCCGCAATCATCGTCGGTATCGCGGGATGGAGTGGCCATGTGCTGTTCCTTCCGATCGCGTTGGCGTTCCCGATCGTTTGGTCCCTGGCGCGGACGCGACTGGCGGCCGCAGCGGTTTCCGCCGGGTATTTCCTTGCTGCCTCACGTGGCCTGCCGCAAGGCGTGGCAGCCTTTTATTCGTCCGATCTCTGGCCGGGATTGCTGCTCTGGCTATGTGCGTCCAGCGGCTTCGTTTTGGTGCATGCAGCACTCTGGACGAAGCGCGCCAGGGTCCGTCCGTTTCGCTATCTTGTGGCTGCCTTGCTCATGGCCGTTCCGCCGTTCGGCGTCACCGGGTGGGCGCATCCGATCACGGCCGCGGGCGTGCTGTTTCCAGGGTGGGGATGGTGGGGAGTGATCGCTGCGACAGCCGGCCCCTTGGGCCTCGTAACCCGCATGTGGCCAGCTGTCGCGATCGTCCTGACAGGCTTTTGGATCGGGTCCGCCGCAACCTGGGACGAGCCGAAACTACCGGAAGCGTGGCGGGGCGTCGATCTCGAGTTCGGCGCTTCGCTCGGTCGCGACGTCAGCATTGAGCGCCACCGTGATCTGATTGCCACGGTGAAGGATCGAGCATCCGGCGGCGCTCTCACCATTGTCCTCCCCGAGAGCGCTTTGGGCTTCTGGACGCCGACCGTGGAGCGGCTCTGGGTAAACGCGCTGCAGGGCAGCGACGCTACCGTCATCGCTGGCGCTACGGTCGTCGATGCGGGTGGATACGACAATGTTCTGATCGTGATCTCCACCGGCGGCGCTCAAATCCTCTACCGAGAGCGCATGCCGGTCCCGGGCTCGATGTGGCAGCCATGGCGTCCCCTGCTTGGTCAGAGCGGTGGCGCGCGGGCGCATTTCTTTGCGAACCCGGTCGTATCGATCAGCACGACCCGGATCGCAGCGCTTATCTGCTACGAGCAGCTGATCGTCTGGCCTGTCCTGCAGTCGATGCTCGAGGACCCTGACCTTGTCGTCGCAGTCGGCAACGGCTGGTGGACCAAGGGGACATCCATCGTCGCCATCCAGCGCACCAGTGCGGAAGCCTGGGCGCGGCTTTTTGCAAAGCCAATCGTTTTTTCCTTCAACACCTGAAACACCAAGGAGACGCCATGTTCGACGTGGCCCTGATCCAACAATGCGCCGACCCCTCGTTGAAGCCCACGATCGTCGAGCAATTCGTGTCCGCCGCCGGATCGTCGGACCCACTTGCTGTCACCGTCAAATCTGGCGGCCGATTGATCCTGGTTTCGAAAGCGAACTCGCCGGACCAAGCCATCGCGATCGTCCGCCAATATGTCGGCCAAGCGGTAGTCCGTGTTGGTGTCACGCAGCTCCCGGCCGGTATTGGAATCAAGGACGCTGCCGATCTCAAGCCAGATCTGGTCGACCCTTGCGAGAATCTTCGCAAGGGAACGGCGATGTTCGCCAAGGTGCTTCGGATTGTGGCCAAGTGGTATGGCAATCCCAAGAGCGACGAGGTCTTTCCGCAGATTTTCGACGATGCGATCTACGCTTGGAAGACCGGCGAATTCGAAGGCGTGCGTGTGTTTCAGGCTCCTGATCCGGGAGGGAGCGCGACGACAGACAGTGCGTCATCCTCAGACGCGGACGCCGCCGACAGCTCTCCTGAGGATGCGGCCACTGAAAGCGCGGACAAAGACCGCAGCTTTGGATCAGCGAATATGCGGATCGACCTTTCCCGGATCGGTGGAAAATAGAAACGACTGGAGATTTGAGACCATCATTCGCTGCCAAGTCAAATATAGACGGCTACCAAATTAAAACTGGTCGGGAAATGACTTTAAAATAGACGGAGAATCGATTAAGGATGGCCGTATGGTAGATAAGGTCCTTCCCAAGCCATTAATCGATCGCAAGGCTCGTCCGATAGTCGAGACTGCGCTTGCCGACACTCGTGTCGTCCTGATAGCCGGCCCAAGGCAAGCTGGAAAGACGACTCTCGCGCGGCAATTCTCAGGCCCTGATCGCGCCTATATCACCCTCGACGACGCCGGCGCGCTCAGTGCTGCCAAGGCTGATCCGGTCGGTTTTGTCCGGGGCCTTAACAGGGCGGTGATCGATGAAGTTCAGCGGGCGCCCGAACTGATACTGGCAATCAAGGAAAGCGTCGACCGCGACGACGCCCCGGGCCGATTTCTACTCACAGGTTCGGCCAATCTGGCAACTGTGCCCGCGATTGCGGACTCGCTTGCCGGGCGCATGGCCGTGGTCCCGCTCCTGCCTTTCGCCCAGTCCGAAATCCGTTCGACCCCGGGTCATGTGCTGGATCGTCTATTCGCTGGTGAGGAACCCGCGACCGGCGAGGACGCTATATTTGGTGATGATCTTCTGGAAACCGTGCTGCGCGGTGGCTATCCGGAGGTCTTGCGCAGAGCGACGCCTGCCCGGCGGGTCGCCTGGTTGGAAGACTACGTGGCCCTGATTCTCGACCGGGACGTTCGCGACATCGCCAACATCGATCAACTCGATCGACTGCCGCGGTTGCTGGATGTTCTTGCGGAACATGCCAGCCAACTGGTGAACCACAGCAGTTTCGGTGCCGCATTGGGACTGTCGAGCGTAACCGCGCAAAAATATGTAGCCATTCTCGAGCGGCTTTTTCTGATCAGAACGCTGACGCCATGGTCGAACAACCGGTTAAGCCGGCTGATAAAAACGCCCAAACTGCACTTTCTCGATACGGGACTGCTGGCGAGCTTGCGGGAGGACGAATCCGAAGCGCTGCGTGAAAACAGAACACGGTATGGAGCGTTGCTTGAAAGCTTCGTTGTTTCCGAGCTTTTGAAGCTTGCCTCCTGGTCTGACCGGCGCTTTTCGTTTTCGCATTACAGGACCAAAGATCAGGACGAGGTCGATGTCGTGATCGAGGATCGCCGTGGTCGGATCGTCGGAATAGAGGTCAAGGCATCAGCGACGGTGAAGACTGAGGATTTCAGGGGATTGCGTCAGTTGCAGGAAGCCGTTGGCGGTCGTTTCGTGCGTGGACTGGTCTTGCACGATCATGACCGCGTGACGCCTTTCGGAGAAAAATTGCAGGCAGCGCCGTTGTCCATTCTATGGACCATGTGATTGCTGAGCAGCGTCCGGATGTTTCAAACCGATGCCCACGCATCTATTGCACGGCCGGTATCCGTAAAGCTTCCGGAAGTTGCGGCCTTTGTTCGTCACGAAGGTGAAATCCCCTCGATGATTTGAGGCATCAGATCCCAGTCGGTTTCGCCGCTCAACCCGAGCCAATTCACATGGAAACAATCGTGGCCGTGAGTTCGGGCCACGGCCACGAGAGACGTGTGAAGGCATTCATCAATAAGAAACTTCACGAGGTAGAGCCGGAGGGTTTTGGGGCGCTTTCGTTCCGGAGACGCAGACGCTTCACGGATTTCACCTTCAGGCCCTGCTCCAGCTTCCGCGGCCGCCCCCTGGCGGGATGGGCCGCAGCCCAGATCTCGGCAAGTTCCACCATGCGCTCGGTGAGCGAAGGATAACCCTCGACGATTTCCGCGATGCCTGCGCCTTGGGCCTTCATCGCGGCAATCGTTCGCACCGGAACGCGAGTTCCCTTGAAAACCGGTTCTTCGCCCACGACGCCCTTCACGCTTCGGATCATTCTCTCAGCTTCTCGAAGCGCCTCGGCGCGGGCGGCCAACTGCTCCCTTGCCCGCGCAACGTCGACAATGAGATAGTCGTCTGCCCTTACGGTATCGGCATCGGGGTTCTGGTCGATGGTATCGAATAGACGTTTGCGGCGTTCGGCAGACAAGATCGATCCGACGCCATACCAGAGCTTCAACCGAAGCAGATCCTCATCGGTGAGTGCTCGACCCTTGCTGCCGACGAGATGCGTTGCGATGATCCGTTTGTCGATCGCATTGTGCACAGACTTTACAGCGATCTCACTGACAGCTGCAGCCTCGGCAGGGGTGTAGGCGTGTGATGTGCTGGTCATAATCATTCTCCTTGTGGAGAATATATAAATACATGGATGCCCGTCGTAAAGGGCTTGGTTCTTGGCTGCTCTCAGCGGGCGAGTAACCCGATCGGTTTCAGGACGACGGCTTCGCGGCGGAAAACCGCCGCCAAACTTTGAAAACTTGCTCGACCATAGGTGCGAGGGGCCGGTCAGTGTGATTTAGCCAACAACTCGCCCGGTTCGACGCCCAGGGCTTCGGAAATTTGTCCAAGGACTGTAACGCTGGCAGAAACATCGGCGCGCTCGATCGCCCCGACATAGCGAGCGCTGAGGCCAGACCGGTCCGCCAGTTCTTCCTGCGTCAGTTGCTTCTCATGACGTATTCGACGCAGATTCACCGCCATGACCTCCTTGAGATCCATGACGTGAGCGGAACCTGAATAGGAATGATCGTTCCAGGAACGATAGTTCCGATTCGACGCGAGGTGTGATATTGCCGGACTACCCGGCGTCTCACCATTTTTCGGTGCAAGTCGACTTATCTCGTGCAACAGCCCGTGCAGTTGCGGCCTAAACCGTGTAACGCGGACCGAGGTGGGCTTTCGGGCGTTAGTGGAAGCTGGAGGAGAATGGATGAAAGAGGCAGGTTCCTCTGAGGTCGAGAGAAGCGGGAGGCAACCTCGATATGATTCGCTGGAGAAGTCAGAACTTGAGGCTCTGGCAATTTCCGCGATCCTCGAACACCGCCGGCTTCTCGCAGCCGATCAGGCTGTCTATGACGAGTGGTCGCGTGCAACCGACGACCCGTCAGCTACCAGTTCCGTGCTCCAGACGCTTCAGGACGAATATATCGCTCGCCAGAAAAGGTCCGAAGCCCATCAGGAGAAGCTGTCGGAAATTCTGGACGCACTCGGCTACGTTCCAGACGTGCCGTTTGAAGGCGACGATTAGACTTCAGACCAGGCCACGATCCTTGGCAATGGCAACGAGCTGCGGCACAGACTTGGCGTCAAATTTTTCACGCGCCTTGTCGAGATAATGCTGCACGGTTCTGGCATTGATACCGGTGAGCATCGCCGTTTCCAGCGCGGTCCTCCCCTTCGTTGCCCACATAAGGCACATCATTTCGCGCGGCGATAGCATTCGCTTGGGGTTTATTGCAGTTTTCGCCGCAATGATTTTCAGCTGGTAATGGACGGCCATCACCAACTGAACCGCCTTCTTGGGATCCAGCATCCCTGAAATATCCACCTTTCTTTCCGAGGACGCGAAGGTCAGCATCATCGTAGATCCGAAACTGCCTTCAACCGGAATGGTGACGCCGCAGCGAATGCCGTGCTCAATGGCCTCGTCGCGAAACCGCCGAAGCGCAGAAGATCCTCGGGCAGGCCAGTTGTCGGCTGTCCAGAAAAACATATCTCGCCCGTGCTTTCCCTCCCTTACAACGGGGTCAATGCGTGAATAATCGCCACCGAGATAGATGCCCTGCCATGGTTCGGGATAGGAATTGAAGGTCCTGAGTTCGAGAGCTTCTGCTTGCAGATAGGCAAACCGGTCATATCCGCACGAATGCGCAAAAGTTTTCAGCGCACTTTTGATCATGTGCTCGTCTTGCGCGGCTTCCAGCATATCGATGAGCGAGCGAACATGTCCGTCCACGGCTTTTCTCCTTACGTTCCTGACCCGGCGACTCGTCTTTCCCGGCACCGTTCGTCGAAGAGGCAGATCAGCTGACCCGCGTACAGTGGGTCGTCGGGCAACGACAGCGTTTCGGACATTCAGTCGATGTCTGAATCGGCAACCTGGTGTGCCCGCATCACGCGATGCAATGCGAAAGCACTACCCAGGCCCGCGAAACTTTCAAGCGCGGTCAATCCGAAAAGGTGGCTGGAAATAGAAGGATTTCATATTGCGTGGTTGCGCCGCCACACCTTGGTTCAACCTAAGGCATGGCGGCTGAGCAAAGTCGCTGCCCTCAGCGGCTAATTTCCACGGTAAGCGGATGGGAAAATGATGTCCTGGTCCACTAACACGTTGAATCTGTAACCTGGCCGAATGCGGATTGTCGGCTGAACATTCAGGTTCTTCGAGATTGTCTGCTCCGCCACCCGGCCAAACGATTCGGCGAAGTTTCTTCGCGCCGCATCGGATGCCGTATCCTGCGTCGCAAGGGTCGAACTTTCGGGCATTGACATGTCGATCCCGGTCCCGATCAACGCAACAAGTGCTGCCGAGCTCCACGTGCGCCACAGGTGCCGATCGACCTTGTCCTTGAAGCCGCCATATCCTTCCGCGTCAGTGCCAGCCATGCCCCCGATCTGGAGGGTTGAGCCGTTTGGAAAGATGAGGTCCGTCCAGACGGCAAGGACCCTTTCCTGCCCAAACGAGACCTTGGAGTCATAGCGGCCGAGCAGCTTCGCACCCTGCGGTATGAGGAGCCGGTAGCCCGTCGCGCTATCAAAGACGTTCTGGCTCACCTGCGCTGTGATCCGTCCCGGAAGATCAGAGTTAAGGCCGGTGATCAACGTAGCGGGGACGACCGAGCCGCGTTTCAACTCGTAGGGCGAGATCTGCTTCACAACCTGATTCGGCAGATAACCGAGATCTTTGATGTCCTGGTTGAAGAAATCTTCCTTCGAGGTTTGGCCATTCGGATCGACATTCTGACCCATAAGGCCGGCATTCATTGCCGCGGCATAGAGATCCGAGACACTGGTGGCTGCCGCAGTAGAATTTTGGCGGACCGGGTCCGTGGTACTCGTTGCGGCTTTTTCAATGTCGGAAATATCGACCTTCAATGGGGAGTCCAGCGCCGTTGCACGCGCCTGCAGGCGAGCCATCCGCTGGCGCTGGGCCTCTCGGATATACTGTTCATCCTGCTCCCGCTTCAGACGGGCCCTCCATTCTTCTTCCGATTCAAGCCGGGGGCGTCGCTCTTCCTGTTTGAGGGGTCGGCGAGCAACAGCCGGCGTCTCCAGCTTCTGCTCGACGGCAGGCGTTGGCTGAAACGCTTCCCGCTCAACCGGCTCACCTATGATGCCGTCGGTAATGCCGCGCTTGAGCTGGTCCCCGAAGTTGGTTGCGGGAGTATTCGAAGCACTGTCGATATCGCTGTTGCGGGCAAAGGGAAGCCCGCGCCACGAAAGTCCGATCACGACCACGCCAGCGAATAGCGCGACGAGAACGATGGCGATGATGATCGGCAGCCGATTGATTCGGCGCATGCTGTTCTGATCATCGGCATGAGCCGACGCACCAAGCTGGAGAGACTGGACCATATCTGTCTCCCTCAATTACGCTGCATGACGGAAAGCGGGCTTGCCGGCGTAGCGCCGACTGCCGTCGCTGTATACGCCCGGCCAAGGGCGATCGATGGCGTGGAGAGTCGCGCGAGCACCTGACCGTCAACGCCATCGATTGAATAGGCGAGCTCGACGGGTTTCACGTCCTTTCCGATCTTCCCGTCGGTGACGACCGTGTAGCCCCATCCCTTCAACGCGGCCTCGAGTGCCATCCCATACTCCGACGTGCCTTTGTCCATCGTGATGGTCGTGGTTTCTGCCGGGCCAATTTGCTCGGCGAGCCGGCTCGCCATGTCGCCGGCGATTGCGCTTGCGGCCGGCGCAGTCACCGCAGTGGCGTTTGAGCTGGTGTCCAATCCCTCCTCGGCAGTTTGGCAACCGGAAAGAAAAGCGGCAGCGACGATGAAGACGAGAGCTTTGCGCATCGCTCAGCCTCCCCGCCGGATGGTGATCTTCTGTTGCCGCCAGCCAACTCCGGAGATGAGGATCGCCTTGTCGACTGCGTAGTCGACGATCATCATGTCGTTGTTCATGCGGTAGTTGACGATGCGGTTCTGCCCGCCACTGACGACGAAGAGCACCGGCGCGTCCTGGCCCGAGATCGCCTTCGAAAACTGAATGTAGGTTTTCACGCCATCCGAATAGACGCGTTTCGGCTTCCAAGAGGCGCTCCCGCTCACCGAATAGGAGAAGTTCAGTTTATCAGGCGCCGTTCCAGGGATCCCGCCAGTCTCCAGCCGGGCATTGATATCCGCGAGCTTGGTCGAGACATCCTCGGGATACTCGAAGCCGACGCGAGCCATGTACTGGCTCGGATGGGACTTGAGCTGGATGTGGTAGGTGCGCCGCGACGTCGTGACCACCATCGAGGTAACGAGGCCCGGCTCCGAGGGCTTGACAATGAGGTGGATGGCCTGCCCGCCGATCGCGCCTGAGGTTGCCGGCTCCACCTTCCAGCGGACGGTGTCGCCGACGAGAACATCGCGGACGACCTCGCCGCCCTGGAGCTCGATATCGCAGACCTGGAGCGGCGAGCAGACAACGGATGGCTGGGTTTCCCCGAAGAAAAAGATGACCTTGCCATCCGGACCGGTCGCTACCAGTCCGGGCGTGCCGCGCCATTTCCTGGAAATGGTCGTGCCTCTCACCTCATTTGTCGTCATGCTCTGTGCCTCGGCGCCGCTCGCCAAGACGAGTCCGGCCAGGCAGCCGGCGGCTGCGATCAATCCTGTTCTGTGCATGTGAAGTTCCCTGCCCTTAAAGCTGCGCTGTCCAGTCGAAATCCCGGACATAGAGTCCGATCGGGTTGAGGCGGATGGTCGCCTCGTCCTGTGGCGCCGTCAGCGTGACCGTCGCGATGCCGCGGAACCGGCGTGTGCCGGTTTCTTTGCCCTTCCGGTCCCGTTCGTATTCGGTCCAGTCGATCTGATAGGTCTGGTTGGAAAGCGCGACGATGTTGTTGACCTCGATGGCGACCGTCGACAACTTGGCCTTCTCGAACGGTGAATTGCTTCGGAACCAGTCATTGATCTTCTGCGTCGACGGATCGGACGTCCGAAGGAGTGCGTAGGTTCGATCAATGTATTGCTTCTGAACCACGGCGTCCGGCGTGATCGAACGGAAGCTGGTGACGAAATTGCCGAGGGTGGCGCGCACCACCCGAACGTCGGCGTATTCGATCTGTTCAGGGAAACCGGCGGTCACTGCGGTTCCAAGTTTGTCGACTTCGACGATATAGGGAACCAGCTTGACTTGGGTGCTGAGATACATGGCATATCCGAAGCCGATGACCGCCATAGTGAGACCCAGAATGCCGACGATTCGCCACGCGGCTGCAGCCTGCACATAAGAGCCGTATCGCTCGCTCCATTCCTGGCGCGCGGCAAGATACGGGTTTTCGGGGGCGCGGTTCCCTGCCATCGATCGATCACTTTCTGGTTGCTGTTAGTCTTTGCGTTCGGGAGGTGTCTTTGTCCCGCTGTGCCCGCTGCGACTCTGGTCCAGCTTGGCGTTGGCGAGCCCGAGGATCGATCCTGCATAGGCACCAGGAGAACCGATGGACTTTTCCTTGGCGGCGGATCCCGCAGCTCGTCCGGCAGACCCGATCCCCGCCCCGATCCCGCGAAGCATGGCACCCGCGACGGATGATCCTGCAGCTCGGGCAGCCTGACCGGCCGCAAACCCCGCCCCTGCAGCACCCCCGGCGAGAAATCCTGCACCCGCGGCGAAGGACGCGGCCTGGCCACCGTGTCTGATCGCTTCCATTCCCCCGGAGACCGACGCACCCTGAACGACGCCCTGAATGATGCTCGGGACATACATGGCGATGATGAAGACGACGACGGAAATGCCGGCGATGGCCAAGGTCGTGACGAACTGATCGGACGAAGCCGTGGGAGCTTGGGCAAGGCCAAGCAGAACCTCCGATCCGATCTTGGCGATCATCACCAGGGCCATCAGCTTCATGCCGACACCGAAGGCATAGACGAGGTAGCGGACGGCGAAGTCTTTCGTGAAGGACGAGCCGCCCAAGCCGAGCATGACCATGCCGGCTAGAAGGCCGACATACATCTCGACCATCACCGACACGAAAATCGCCGCCACAAGCGAGAAGCAGATGACGACGACGCCCATTGCCAGCACCGCGGCGATCGCCAGTGCATTGTCTTCGAACACGCCGAACTGGGCTTGCTGCGACATTTGCGAGGCGACCCGAATGCCGGCGTCGAAGACTTCAGCGGGCGAAGCTGAACCCCCGCCGGCGCCAATCTGGAAAAGGCTATCGATGACCGCCCGCGCAAAGGTCGGGCCTTGATCCAGAACAAACGCGAAGAATCCAACGAACATGATCCGCCGCACCAGCTCGGCAAACCAACTGTCCAACGAGGCGGCCTGGATCGCGAGCCAGACGGCCGCTATGCCGATTTCGATTGCCGCGAGGATCCAGAACAGGGATTTCGCCGCATCCATAATCGTGGTCTCCCATCCCTTTGCAGCGGATGAGACCTGATTTTCCAGCTCCGTGAGGACCTGTCCCTCTTGCGCGAGAGCGGGGGCTGCGAAGACGGCGCAAACAAGTCCCCCAATCAGGAATGAACGTGCGACAGTCACTTTCACCATCTCGGGCGCATCTCCTGGCCATCCTTGATCGGCGGCAGCTCCTTACCGGAGCCGAAGAATTTCTGCCGAGCGGTGCGTTGCTGCTCGGTGAGCGGAGGTTGGTTGGGGACATTGGAGTTGACGATCAGCACTGTCGATGCAGTCGAAACAGCAGCAACAAGTACGAGCAGGGCGATTACGACGGCGCGGCTCACCAGCGGGGCTCCATTTTTTGACCCTCCGGAATGCTCTTGACCTCAGCGCTGAAGAACCTCTCCCGCCTGGCCTGGGCCAGGTCCTTGTCGGTCTGCTCCGTCTGAAGCCAGGTTCCCATCATCGTCATCTGCTGGGAAACGAGACCGCGGAGCTTCTGAATCTGCGCGACCTGTTGGGCCGCGATTTGATGCCCCACCTGCAGGGCCTTCATCTGCCCGTCGGCTGTCTCGGACATCGAGCGCAACGAGGACATCGTGGTGTCCTCGTTATCGAACTGCTCGGCCGTAAGGCTCGCTGCCTTCAGCGTGCTGGCGATCGTGTCGCGATTGGTGTCCGACCAAGACTGATAAGTTGAGGAGAACGTTTCGCTATTTGGCAGGTTCGTCTTGAGATCGGCATAGCTCTGAAATCGTTGCTGCAGCACGTCGTCGGCGTTGCTCATGGAAAAGGCGATGCTCTGCCCCTGATCGACGATGCTGCGGAGCTGATTGAGATCGCTCTCGACCTGCCCCCACATATGCGACGGGAGCGTGGCCGTGTTCTGCAGCAAGTTCTGATAGATGTTCAGCTGCGTTTCGATCTGTTGTCCGAGCTGGCTGATCTGGGTGAGCTGGTTCTGGATCTGCTCGCCAGATTGGCCGACAAGCGAGACCAGTTCGCCGTTGTTCAGCACTTGCGTCCACTCTGTCGCCGCCCCGGTCGCCGTGCCGGCTCGGACCGGCGCTCCCGATCCCACCGCGACCGTCACAGCAATCATGGTGACAAGCCATTTATTCGAAGTTGAGCAGCGATGCGGCATCGTGAACTCCTCTCGTTTGAAGCCAGTGGATCGGCCAGTCGCGGCCATGTTCGGAATTGAGCGCACGGATGCGCTTGAGGTCTTCCTTGCCGGAGGCGCCGACGAAGCTGAGCGCCAGCGGCCCGAGCGCCATATCAAATAGCCGTCGACCTTCAGGGGTGACGACGTAGTATTCGCGCTTGGGAATCGCATTCGATACGATCTCGATCTGCCGCTCGTTGAATCCGATCCGCTCGTAGAACTCGCGAGTTCCAGGCTCTCTGGCGGCACCATTCGGGAGGCAGATTTTTGTTGGGCAGGATTCCTTCAGCACGTCGATTATCCCGGAGCGCTCGGCGTCCGAGATCGACTGTGTGGCGAGCACGACCGCGCAATTGGATTTCCGCAGCACTTTCAGCCATTCGCGGATCTTGCTGCGGAACACCGGATGGCCGAGCATCAACCAGGCCTCATCCAGAACGATCAGGCTCGGGGAGCCATCGAGGCGCTTCTCGATCCGCCGGAACAGATAAGTCAGCACGGGCACGAGATTGCGCTCGCCCATGTTCATCAGCTGCTCTATCTCAAAGGTCTGGAAGGCACCGAGCGTCAGACCGTCCTCGTCGGCATCGAGAAGCTGTCCCATGGGACCGTCAACGGTATAGTGATGCAGCGCGTCCTTGATCTCGCGCATCTGCACGCCGCTCACGAAATCCGAAAGCGATCGTCCGGGTGCGCTGGCCATCAAACCGACCTGTCGGGAAATGGCGTTGCGATGGTCAGGCGTGACGCTGACGCCTTGGAGGGCGACCAGCATCTCGATCCATTCCGTCGCCCAGGCCCGATCAGGCTCACTTTCGAGATCTGACAACGGGCAGAAGGCCAGCACCTTCCCCTCGTCCGCATTGTCGCCCCCGATCTCGTAGTGATCGCCGTGCGCGGCGAGCGTCAGGGGCAGGAGCGAGTTTCCCTTGTCGAAGGCGAAGATTTGGGCGCGCTCGTAACGCCGGAACTGTGCGGCAATCAGCGCCAGCAGCGTGGATTTGCCCGAACCCGTCGGACCGAAGATCAGCGTGTGACCGACATCATCGACGTGCAGGTTCAGCCGGAATGGCGTCGAGCCGCTGGCAACCTGCATCAGCGGCGGAGAATTGGGAGGATAGAAAGGGCAAGGTGCGGCCGGGCTTCCCGACCACACGGAGTTCAGCGGAATGAGATCGGCGAGATTGCGGGTGTTGATCAGCGGCTCGCGGATATTGCAATACCAGTTGCCTGGCAAGCTCCCGAGATAGGCCTCGGTCGCGTTGAGCGTTTCGATCCTCGACCCAAATCCTTCGGCCTGAATCAGCCGGCGAATAGCCTCGGCTTTTTCCCGCAACGCTTCGCGATCGCTCTCGAAGAGGATGATGACGGGCGTGTAGTAGCCATAGGCGACCAACTGCGACGAGGCCTGCGCAATCGCGTCCTCCGTCTCGGCCACCATCGTCATGGCGTCCTGGTCGACTGACCGACTTTGCGTTTGAAACAGCTGATCGAAGAACGGCCGGACTTTCTGCTGCCACTTCTTGCGCGTGCGTTCGAGTTTCTGACGCGCCTCTTCCGCATCGAGGAAGATGAAGCGCGACGACCAGCGATAGGTCAAAGGCATCAGGTCGAGGCTGTTGAGGATCCCTGGCCAGCTCTCAGCGGGGAGCCCGTCGATCGCCACGACACCGAGAAAACGGTTCTCGACTTTCGGGGTCAGCCCATGCTCGAGTTCAGCGGTCGCGATCCAGTCGAGATACATAGCAGCATCCGGCAGCCGGATCGGGTGGTTCTCGCCGGTGATGCAGAATCGGATGAATTGGAGCAATTCGTCATAGCGGGCGACACGCTCCCCTCCCCTCTCGGCGACCTCGCGCGTTTCCATGCGCCGGATCGAAAGGGTATTCGCAAAATATTGCTCGATCTCGCGGATGGCGTTCTTGAAGATGAAAAGCACCGTGTCGGCATAGGTCTTCTTGCGGCTCTCCTCGTCGGAATAGATGTATTTGTTGAGAGCCGTCCTTTTGGACTCCAGCGGCCGATAAGTCAGGATCAGCGCGTGTTTGCTCTCGAAATGGCCTCGCTCGCGCGTGAAATGCGCCCGCCGCTCGGCGTCGATCGCGCGCGTGACAGCATCGGGGAAGTGGCAACGCTCTTCGGAAGGATAATCGAACGTTGGAATACGGATGGCCTCGACCTGGATCATCCAGCCGCTTCCGAGCCGCGACAGGATGGCGTTAATCTGGCGCGACAGTTCGCTGCGCTCGAGGTCGGTGGCGCTTTCGGAGTCCGGACCGGCAAAATACCAGCCGGCCATCAGGCTGCCGTCCTTCAGCAAGAGAACGCCGTTGTCGACCAGACCGGCATAGGGGACGAGATCCGCGAAGGATGGCCCGGTGGCCCGGAAGCGTTTGAGAGCGACCATGCTAGGTCCCCCTCAATACCGTCGCCAAGGCGAGGTTGTCGCCTTGTAGCAGGGCTTGTACGAGATATGGCGGATATAGACCTGCCGCATGAGCGGGTCCGACTTCGCCATCATCCGGAGCAGCCCGACGATCACGATCCAGACGGCGATCCCGAAGAGCGCGGAGTAGACTGTCAGGACCACGAAAATCAGGATGACTGCGGCGAGACCTGTGAGCAGGACTAGTTCCCGGTCCGCACCAATCAGCAGGTTCGGACGCGAAAGCGCGCGGTGGATGCGGTTGCGCTGGAGACCGGACAGGGACTCAGCCATCAGCCCCCTCCCCTCCTCCATTCGGTTGCATGACGGTGACCCGATCACCGGTCAGGCCGATCGACGCGCCTGTCGCACCGAAAAGGCCCACAATTTGGGTAGCGCCAAGAAGAATGCCGGCGACGAGAACGACGTACATCAGCCGCCGCGCGAAATCGTTCAACTCGCCGCCGAAAATCAGCATGCCGCCCGCTATCGCGACCGCGGCAAGCGCAATGTACCCAGCGACAGGACCGGTGATTGACTCTTGGATCTGCTGGAGAGGCCCCTCCCAGGGAAGCCCGCCGCCACCTGAGCTCGCAAGCGCTGGCGCGATCGAGGCAAAGATGAGCGGAGCTGCTAACAGCGCGCTAGAGATATTCTTGTTCTTACGCGACATGCCGCGCCTCCTGTTCTTCCGTGAGCTGGTCAGATTCGATTTCGTATTGGCCACCTGCAAAGCGTTCGACCTGGATGACGTCGCGAACGCGCCGCCCACGCGGCGTCCGCTCTATCGATATGATGAGATCGACCGCTTCTCCGATCACCTCGTGCATGGGCTGGTGGCTCGCTTCGGCCGTTAGTTGCTCAAGACGGCGGAGCGCTGACATGGCGGTGTTTGAGTGGATCGTTGCCACGCCACCCGGATGGCCGGTGTTCCAGGCCTTGAGCAATGTGAGGGCAGCACCGTCGCGGACCTCGCCCACTACAATCCGGTCAGGGCGCAGGCGCATGGTGCTCTTCAGCAACCGCGCCATATCAACCGTATCGCTGGTGTGCAGAAGCACCGCGTTTTCGGCCGCGCACTGAATTTCGGCTGTATCTTCGAGAATGACGAGCCGGTCTTCTGGTGCGCTCTTCACGATCTCCTGGATCACTGCATTTGCGAGGGTCGTCTTGCCGGAGCCGGTCCCACCGGAAATGATGATGTTCAGACGCGAGGCGATTGCGCTGCGGATCGTCGTAGCTTGGGCCTCGGTCATGACGGCAGAGCGAACATAATCATCGAGCGGGATTAAGCGCGATGCGCGGCGACGAATCGTAAAGGCGGGCTTCGTGACCACTGGCGGCAAAAGGCCCTCGAAGCGATGCCCGCCGATCGGGAGTTCGCCGGAAATGATGGGTTGGTCGGTATCCACCTCGGATTGGAGCGCGTGAGCAACCGTTCCGATCACCATTTCCGCCGCTGCCGACGACATCTCGCCCGCCGGTGCGACGCCGTGGCCAAGCCGTTCAATGAACAGCTTTCCGTCCGGATTTAGCATGATCTCGGTGACGCTCGGATCATCCAAGGCAACGCAGAGCTGGTCGCCAAGCGCTTCTTGAAGCTTGCGCAGGAGTCGAGGATGGGATCGAAGCTGTGTCACGGATGTCTCCTTACGCTGCTTCACTACGGCGGCCGGTGATCTGAGAGCGATAGTTGGCGGGCCGGAGCTTCTGGAATGTGCTGGTGTCGGCGAGTAGCGTTCCCGCCACGGCCGTCGTCACGCCGATTTTCTTGGGCTCACTCAACCGCTGCAGCGGCCAACCAACACGACCGAGAATCCGCTCGAAGCGGAGATCAGTTACGGTGACGATTTCGGTGAAGCCGTTCGCCATCGACCATTCGACGATTCCCGCGAACATGGTGAGCGTCGCCTCGTGAATGGAACCGTCTCCCCTACCCTCAGCGAGGGAGGTGTCCACGCAGAAGCGCGAGCTCTCGACCATGGAGGAATGGGCAGCGAGTTGGCCGTTAGGAAGTAGCGAAGGGAAAACGTCCGCCAACATTGTGCGGCCAAGCGCAGGAAGTAGGCGGGCACATCCCGCCACGCGACCGTTGCTCGAAACGGCCAGAATGTAGGTCGGCTGAAGTTCGTCGAACGCGTCCGATTCGCAGCCGTCCGCAACATTGACTTCCCAGCCCAACCGGTCGGAAAAGACCCGGGCACGCAGTTGGTGATGGCTGTGGAGGAGTCGGGTTTCTTCTGTATTCCGCGGCTTCGAAATCGCGAGAATCTGCATGAATTTCTCCGTCGTTGTTGGGCGGCGGGGAAATCAGCACGAATCGGAATCGGGCGGCAGTTGTAGGATCCTACAAGGTGGCTGGAACGAGTAGGGCGTTGCGCAGCGTCAACGTCTGCCTTTGCGGACCCGAAGGCCCACTTGCGTCTTGTAGGATTCACAGGAGAACAATTCGGGTCCATCGAGGGTCGTGATCCGCGCCTAACCCTCAGAGGACAAATACAAATTTGCGAAAAGAATCCTGCGGGTTCATCTGAGAACGCTGGATCTTTTCAACTCATTGTTAATCCCAATCTTCTGGACGGTCAGAAGAATCACCTTCATCTTTGCGGCTCATGGCCTGTAACGGACAGTAGGCCGCCAAGAGGGGCAGATGGTGATAGCAAATCGAGCAGAACCAATTGTTCGGTCCAAGGAAGAAGTTGGCAGTAAAATTATGTGCCAAGCCTGCTCTCTGTCAGGGCAACCGCAGCAACTCAGAACTCGAATTTATCCACCAGGACTGAGTCGGGTGAGTCGCGCGGAGGAATATGACCGCTATTTCGCAGTGACGTTCGTAGCCGGGCGAACGGCCGTATTTCTCCCCTGGAAAAGTGCTGGCGCCTAGCGGAGCGAAAGCGGCCATCTAAGTGCCTGGGAATAAAGGAGAAACACGCGTGTTTTGCCGGCGAGCAGGGGCCGCTCGGGACGCGGTATTAACCCTTTGTTAACTCTATATTCCTTGTCAGCCGGCGAGAATCGCACATAATAACGATTATGTCGGCTCTCGGGCCGAAAAACCGTTATTCGAGAGCTCCCTTGCAATGAACGCTAATTCGCCGTCCATCGCTCCCGCACAGCCGATGCATTTCGAGGATCTCATCCTCGAACAGGGCGATCTGATTTCGAAGAAACTGCATCTTTTAAGCATGCAGCAGTTCCCGCCGAATGCCAAGAAACTGCTTCGCCAGTTCTCACTTTCGGAAGTGGCGCAGTTCCTGGGCGTCTCGCAGAGCACGCTGAAGAAACTCCATCTTGAGGGAAAAGGCCCCCTCCCCCAGACATCGTCGTCGGGTCGCCGTTCTTATAGTGCCGAGCAGATGGCGGAACTGCGTCAGTATCTCGATCAGCATGGACGATCGGAAGCCAGGAACTACGTGCCGCACCGTCGGCCGGGCGAAAAGCTCCAGGTCATTGCCGTTGTCAATTTCAAGGGTGGTTCGGGCAAGACGACGACGGCCGCCCATCTCGCGCAGTACATGGCGTTGACCGGGCACCGTGTCTTGGCGGTGGACCTCGACCCGCAGGCGTCGCTTTCGTCGCTTCACGGCTTTCAGCCCGAGCTCGACATGTCGCCCTCGCTCTATGAGGCGCTCAGGTATGACGATCAACGCCGATCGATCAGCGAGATCATCCAGCCTACCAATTTCCCGGGCCTCGATATCGTGCCTGCGAACCTCGAACTTCAGGAGTACGAGTACGACACGCCGCTTGCGATGTCGAACAAGAGCTCGAACGATGGCAAAACCTTCTTCACGCGGATTTCGCGCGCGCTGGCGGAAGTCGACGGCCGCTATGACGTTGTCGTCATCGACTGCCCTCCCCAGCTCGGCTATCTCACGATCACAGCGCTGACTGCGGCGACGAGCGTCCTGATCACGATCCATCCGCAGATGCTCGACGTCATGTCAATGGGCCAGTTCCTTTTGATGCTGGGCGGGATCCTAAAGCCGATCCGGGATGCGGGCGCTGCGGTCAACCTCGAATGGTATCGCTACCTGATCACCCGGTACGAGCCAACGGACGGGCCGCAGGCGCAGATGGTGGGCTTCATGCAAACCTTGTTCCACCAGTTTGTGCTGAAGAACCAGATGCTGAAATCGACAGCGGTTTCGGACGCCGGCATCACCAAGCAGACACTCTACGAAGTCGACAAGAGCCAGATGACGCGGTCCACCTATGAGCGTGCGATGGACTCCTTGAACGCAGTCAACGCCGAGATCGCCGAACTCGTCCATGCCTCCTGGGGCAGGAAGGTTGTCAATTGAAAAGCGTAAACTTCAGCGGGACGGCCCGGTAGATCGAAGGCAAACGGAGCAGGCAGATGGCGAGAAAGAACCTACTGGCGGGACTGGTAGACGCAGCGGAAATCCCGCATGCAGACGTTGCGCCCGCCTATCCGATGCGCGGCGCCTCGAAGAGCATGGTGCGCTCGCTCGACGAGTTGTCGCGCCAGGCCGAGAAATTTCTCGAAGGAGAAACAGTCGTCGAGCTCGACCCTGACACACTCGATAGTTCGTTCGTCTCTGATCGCATGGACGATAATCCCGGGCAGTTCGAGGAATTGAAGCAGGCGATCGCCGAGCGCGGGCAGGATACGCCTATCCTTGTGCGCCCTCACCCGTCGGCAGCCGACCGTTACCAGATCGTCTTTGGACATCGCCGCGCCCGCGTTGCCCGTGAGCTCGGCCGCAAGGTCAAGGCGGTCGTTAAGGCGCTGGATGACCGTACCCACGTCATCGCCCAGGGTCAGGAAAACTCGGCGCGCGCCAACCTCTCCTTTATCGAACGGGCGAACTTCGCCTCGCACCTCGAGAAGCTTGGCTACGACCGGACAATCATAGGATCGGCGCTTGCTGCCAATGCGGCCGCCATCTCAAAAATGATCGCCGTAACGGATCGTATTCCCGAAGAGACAATCGCAAGGATAGGGCCCTGCCCGGCAGTCGGCCGAGAACGCTGGGTCGAGCTGTCATTGCTTGTGGGCAAAACCGCCAACGAAGAGAAGGTGAAGGCGATCGTCTCCGATCCCTCCTTCGACAAACTGAGCACCGAAGAACGTTTCAATGCCCTGTTTTCTGGTCTGAACAGCGCGGCGAAGCCTGTCCGGAAGACAACTCCCAAGATCATGGAGAACTGGCAACCGACGGACAAGACCGTCTCCGCTAAGTATTCGAACTCCGGCAAGGCTTTTGCCTTGTCGATGAAATCAAGGAATGCCGGCCCTTTTGGTCGGTATCTCGCAGACAACCTGGACCGGCTCTATGCCGAGTTCCTGGTGCAGGGTAATCGGAAGGAAGACTGACGCAAAAGAAAAAGGCCCCCAGACGGTAACCATCGTGGAAGCCTCTCTCATCGTTTAGCAGCCTGAGAATCGCATTTCCATGAATCGCAGTCAAGAGTCTTTGGCACCGGAACGGGTGAGCGGACGTCTTTTGCCTAAAGATAGGTGAAAGAAGATGCAAGGTGGAAGTGTGACGACGCCCTTCGGGCGGCGATCGATGACGCTTGGCATGTTGGCAAGCCAATATATGTCACGTGAAATCGAACCCGAGACATCGGCCGACAAGTGGAAGCTGTTTCGAGCGCTCTGCGAAGCTAAACCGAAGCTCGGCATCAGCGAGCGTGCGCTCTCGGTTATGAGCGCACTTTTGAGCTTTTATCCCGAGACGACCTTGTCTGAGGAAAACGGCCTCATTGTGTTTCCCTCTAACATGCAGTTGTCGCTTCGCGCGCATGGCATGGCCGAAGCGACGTTGCGGCGCCACATCGCAGCGCTCGTCGACGCTGGCCTTCTGGCACGCCGGGATAGCCCAAATGGCAAGCGCTACGCCCGCAAGGACGGAGACGGAGCGATCGATGAGGCCTACGGCTTTTCGTTGGCTCCGTTGCTGTCACGCGCCCGCGAGATCGAGCAAATAGCTGCCAATGTCGAGATGGAGCGACTGCAGTTGCGTGGAATTCGCGAGCGCCTGACGATCTGCCGGCGCGATATCGGCAAGCTGATTGAAGTCGCCCTCGAGGAGGGAGTGGACGGCAATTGGGACGCGATACACCAGCACTACCGCAACCTGGTGGTGACCATTCCCCGAGTGGCAACCGCCGCGACCATCGCCCCCATCCTCGAAGAGATGGAGATGTTGCGCGAGGAAATCTCCAACCTTCTGGAAATTAGGGTAAAAATCGAAAATTTGAGCGCCAATCCTGATCAAACTGAGCGGCACAAACAGAATTCAAATCCCAAATCCATTAATGAACTTGAACCTAGCTCTCGAGAAGAGCAGGGCGAGAAGCCGGGCCAAGCCATCGAGCCGCAGCGCGAGCCGATGAAGGCGTTTCCGTTAGGGATGGTGTTGCAGGCTTGCCCAGCCATTTCAGATTACGGCCCCGGAGGCGCAGTGGCGAACTGGCGCGACCTGATGCAAGCCGCTGTGGTCGTCCGCTCAATGCTCAGCGTCAGTCCGTCGGCCTACCAGGACGCCTGCGAGGTCATGGGGCCCCAAAATGCCTCCGCCGTCATGGCCTGCATTCTGGAGCGGGAAGGGCACATCAACTCGGCCGGCGGATATCTGCGCGATCTGACGTCGCGTGCAAAGCGCGGCGAATTTTCGCTGGGGCCGATGTTGATGGCACTGCTGAGGGCGCGCGGCGGAAGTGACCGATTGGCCTCGTGA